>NZ_AJLG01000249.1 GCF_000258495.1 Pedobacter agri PB92 | reverse complement strand
ACGTACACACTCGGAATGCCGCCTCTCCCATTGGTAGTTTTTTCATTTTCTTAAAACTTTATTCTCATGAGCCGTGTTTCAAGCGCATGAATTCTTTAAAAGACTTTGCCTCACAGGCATTTGTAATCTTAATTTTAGTAGGTACGATCGCAATGATCATAAGTATGGCAGTGAGTAATATGCGTTAAAGCTTACCACTTTTGAATTACGGGGATATTCATTTCTTTTGCCCATTCGATTTCCGTTTGCATACCATATGAAATACGTCCGCCATACAACCAAACTTCATCTACAAAATCAAACAGTCGCTTATTATTTTCAAAGCCTCTTGCACGTTGTTCCGGATCATTATCATCTAGTGCTAAGACGTCAACAACGTAGGGTGCAAACGGCAGGATATCGGTATTAGTTAAGTTTAAATACTTGACGATGGTTAATACGCTATTGCAGTTGTTCATAACATCTCCGCCAATCGGATGAGCTATGTATACTATTTTCTTTTTCATACAAATAATGTTTGTTGTTGTTTAAAAGATTGAATTCTTTCAATACTTTGTCTGTAATACCCATGTTCATGATCGTTTTCGAATCCAATAAAGTTTCGATTTTCCATTATACAGGCTATTGCAGTTGTACCGGAGCCCATGCAGTTGTCGAGAATTATATCTCCCTCGTTCGAATAGGTTTTTATCAGATATCTAATTAAATCAACAGGTTTCTGAGTTGGATGCAAACTACTATTTTGAGTGTCTGTACTAAACTCTTGAATTGATCTTGGAAATCGCTCTGTACTCGAGTAATGGTAATCTTCGTTCATTTCACCATATACCTCCGTTTGATGTTTTTTGATCGGAACGTTTGCTTTAAATTGTGTCCTTTTGTTTTTTGAGGTCGGTATATTGGCTGATTTTTATAAAAAACACTTATAATTTCGTGGTTTCTCATAGGTTGCTTTTTAGCGTTCAGAAATCCCGTCCCTTTTATCTTATCCCATATCCAATCATATTTAAATAGTTTCAGGTTACTCAAACGGAGCATTGAGCTGAATGGTTCCGCTCCGAATAATAGTATTGCTCCATTATCCTTTATTACACGTTCATATTGATTCCACATCACATCGAAAGGTATAATGACATCCCACTTGCACTGAGTGGTGCCGTATGGAAGATCGCATATAATCAAATCAATGCTTTTATCTTGTATCATACACATACCTTCGGGCCCAACACAATTAGTATTATATATTTTGTTTAGTTCAATCATATCACGTATTCCGTAAATAAGTTATTCCCTACATTATCCATTTCCGTTTTAGCAAATCCGTATTTATCGATATCAATCTTGCGCTGAATGATTTTTTCAATCCAACCTTTGGCTAATGGGTAAAAGTTTTTATCTATTTCAAATCCGTATGCTTTTCGATTAAGTTCAATTGCTGCAACCAGTGTGCTCCCACTTCCGGCACATGGATCAATTACCACTTCGCCCTCATCGGTAAATAGGCTGATTAACCTTTTCAATAAGCCAACTGGCTTTTGAGTAGGGTGTAATTTCGGGTAATTGTTTAAATCTTCATCTTCTACCCATTCAATACAGTTCATCACCATTTTACCTTTATTATTGAATTTCGGGAGTTTTTCACGGTATAGTAAAACCCCATATTCGCAATTACCCACGATCTTCATATTCGCTTTAAGTACTTGCGCCGAAAATTTCTTTCTAAAAATTAATGGTATGTAATTGTTAAGCCCATGCTTTTTACCCAACTCTGCAACATCATACATTTGATTAAATGCGCAAAAAACAATCATAGCTGGTGCTTTCCCTTTCTCCTTCGGCTCTGGTTTAAGCATTTTAGAGCAGAAGTGCATAAATTCTGCAGGCTTAAAATTTTTATCAGTCATAAAGAAATCTGTACCAGCTAACGCGCTTTCTCCGTTGGCATTATCACCATCATTGTACCATGCAGGATTGGATGCATAGGCTTTATTACCTAAATTGTATGGGATATCCGCAATTATTAGTTGTGCTTTCGGCAAATGATATTGCTTATAATTTTGATGATGATCCCGGTATAAGTTTGAGTTGTTTACTTGTTCCATATTATGCTACTTTTTTAATTTCGTTTATCCTATCAGCCATTGCCAGACACCAAGCAGTTACTACCTGCGGAACAACTGAATTACCAATAAATTTCTTTTGATCGGTTTGGTTGCCTGCTAATACATAATTCTTTGGAAAACCTTGAATTGGTAGTAGTTCGCTAACTTTTAGCATTCGCATTTTGATATCAGATAATCCATAAAGCGCCATAAATTCTTTAATTCGGATCATTACTTTGCTATCTCCTTCATAAATTGGTACTGCTACTCCTGAATGCTGCTTAAATTGAACTAAGTATAGAGGTGCTTTATCCTGTCTGGCTACAATAACTACACACGGAACATCGGTACCGGTAGTATGACCGCCATGTGAAGGGTTTAATATGAACGATTTTACCAAGTTTGCTTTTGGAACTGTTGGTATAGCTCCAAGAGGTTCATATATTGATGTATTAGTAGCTGTTTTATACTCTCTTTGGATAAATAAAGTCTGAACCTTAGCAATTGTATCTCGAGTACCTAATGTTCTACCAGGTTCATTAATACTGGCTAACTGTCCGCCACTACTATAATATTGAGTAAGAAAACATGGATTAACAACATATGGGTGATGTCTGCTTGCAAGTAGTGTTTTGGCTGGCTCATTGACCGAACCAGGCCCATTTTTAAAATTGGTATTCATGATAAATGGCAATACCAATTCTTGATTTCCTCCCGTTGCCGTTAAAGTTCTTGCCGGATTATCTACAGACACAATTTTACTTCCTGGATTGCCAGAATTTCTTTGAGAAATAAATGGTTTACAATTAATCACAGATTGTCCATCTGATGTCCTAATCGTTCCTGCTGGTCCATTTACACTTATAACCTTTCCTGCCGGTTTGCCTGAGTAATATTTTGCTATGAAATGAGTACTAGCCAAAGCAAATCTGTTTTCAGTTGGAATTGTATTGCAAGGATTATCAATATCCAATGCTCTGTTTTCAACCGATCCACTATTATACTGAAGCAAAAACGCTTCCTTACCGCCAGCAACAAACTTAATTAAACCTGCCTCAATTCTTTCGAGCGAGGCATCAACCAAAGGCTTTTTGCGATTGAAAATACTTATTCCTTCATCTTCAAGATCCAAAACATCCTTAACAGCCTTCCATTTTTTGACATTACCGAACATTCCATTATCAACTGGCTTTTTAGCATGTGTGGATTCAGGCCATGCAATTGGTAAACCGTCTTTAGCAAAGCAACCAAACAAGCGGTTGCGAGAAGTGTAAGCGCCAAAATCAGCGGAGTTCATTTCCTTCCATTCATTCCGATATCCAAACGAATCAATGTGTTTGCACCATTTCAGATAGTCGCTTCCAGATTTACGTGATACTGGCTTTCCTTTTTCATCCAATGGCCCCCAACTCATAAACTCCACAACATTTTCAATTTGGATGTAATCAGGATCTAAAGCAATAACATATCTATCCAAATGTTCTGCCAGCGTTCTGCTATCTGCATCACGAGCTTGACCACCTTTCGCTTTTGAAAAGTTTGTGCATTCAAGTGATGCCCACAAAATAACCTTAGCATTTGGGTAAATGGCTTTATATTGATTGAGTAATGAAACAAGCGGACTTAATTCTACCGTCCGAATATCTTCTTCAAAGTGCAGTACTTCTGGATGATTAAGCCAGTGGCTTTCAATCGCTTTCGCATCATGGTTGATACACGCAATCACCAAAGCTTTACCATTGGCTTGAAGAAAACCAGTTGAAGTTCCACCAGCACCACAAAACAAATCAATCACAAGAAATTGCACTTCATCCGGATTGGCAACTATTTGCGGTAAGTATTTAATATTCGGGTTGTATAGGTGTGGTTTCATTTCGTTTAGTTTAATCCCTCCGGTCGCGTAGACTAATAAACCGCTTTAGCCGGAGGGAATTGGTTTAATAAATTTGTTAATTAGCCATTGGCTGGCAGTGACAAACCCCGCTTGTTTCCAAGCAGGGCGAAATCAATGGCAATTGATTTAAAATGGCAGATCATCATCCTCTTTGACCACACCAGGAGCTGCTGATCCGGCAGTGTCGTTAGATGATCCTTCCCAATCTTTGATGTTCCCCAGGATTGGAGAAAGTTCCTTTGCGGCTTCTTTACCAGCATCATCAAGCTCTTTCCAGATTTTTGTATCTGTCGTTTTGCTGATGAATCCGTTTTGGCCGTACTTATCTTGCTCAGGCTTGAAGTTCACATTTACCGACATGTAAACGGCTCCATCTTTCTCCACTAATAAGTTGGCATCAATTGGAATAAATAAACCTTTGATCATTCCTGATTGACCTTTTTTCTCCATGATAACATGCTTTAACTTGGTCAAAGCGATACTACCAGATAATTTCTTTTCTGACATTTGAATTTGATTTGAATTGTAGTTTTGCCACTATTGGCGTGCCTCTCGGCGGGGTTATAAAGATAATAATAAGATATTCATTTTATGCAATTTTGCATAACTATTTAGCTAAAAATTCCCTTTCCTTCCAGTTTTTCTGATGGAAATTTTTAACCAGGTTCTTTGAAATGAAACTACCTATCGATGGTGCTGTATGCATTTCTTTTCTTACTTCTGGAGTAACACCGGAATAGATGTAAGTACCACCATTTTTGAATTGAACAAACATGCTACCGGTGTTTGGGTTGCTTCCAAAGAAACTTACGCTACTTGACTGAGCAATGTTAACATTGAATTGCTCCAACCTATCGTGCACATTGAACGATTGATTTAATAAGGTTACTTTTTTCATAATTACGCCGCTTTTTTAGTGTTTCGTGTTACTGCTTTATATTTAGGCTCATAGTGTAGGTATGCGCTTTCTATGATTGTTCCACTGCGTTTTGCTTCTGCCTCAGCAAACAGCTTCATTGTGTTCATTGTGGTTTTTTCAGTGATATCCTTATCACAATGAGTAGTATAAAACTTGAATATCTCTGACCAACCTGCCTGCTCTAAAACTTCAATACCATACGATTCGATTGCTGATGCTTTTGGAATACTCAATCCCCTGTGAGCCTGCTCAATTTGTACATCAATAACAGCCGCACCAACCTGTGTTTTTATTTGCTCGGCCTGACGTTGCTCTGATTGCTGTTGCTGAAGTTGGGCCGCTGCTTCCTGTTCCTTGCGTAATTCTTCAGCTGCCGCACTTGCTTTACCTTCCTCCAATTCTGCACGTCTTTCGGGAATAAGTGAAAGTAAGTGATCAGCATAATTTTTGATCTCGGCTTGGTAGTGCGGT
>NZ_AJLG01000248.1 GCF_000258495.1 Pedobacter agri PB92 | reverse complement strand
CCAAACTAGGTCTATCCATTCCGGAGCGGGAACAAGCAACTATACTTTTATTTGGGGTATGGCAGGCGAAAACCTGGATTATGGCGATATGGATCACTGTGCCATCACGGAATTGAAATAGATTTTAATTCACAGATATTCTTAGCGAATAAATTTAAAAGATTTCTCCGCTTAGGTCGAAATGAAGATGACTTGATAAACAAGTCTAAAGATCAATAAGAAAAGAAAAATGTCAAACATATTTAATTTAGCAGGTAAAACTGCGTTGGTAACGGGTTGTAAAAGAGGCATTGGTAAAGCCATGGCTTTAGCATTGGCAGAGGCTGGTGCAGATATTATCGGCGTTTCTGCAAGCTTGGAACTTCAAGGAAGTTCAATTGAAAAAGAAGTGCTTGCCTTAGGCAGAAAATTTTATGCTTATCAATGTGATTTTGGTAAACGCGAAAGTACATTGGAATTTGCTGCAAAGGTAAAAACGGATCATCCGGTAATTGATATTTTAGTGAACAATGCCGGTACCATTTTACGTAAGCCAATTGCAGAACATCCTGATGAGATGTGGGATGAGGTGATCGCCGTAAACCAAACTGCGCCATTTATTTTAACCAGAGAAATTGGTCGGGATATGATTGCGAGAGGAAGTGGAAAAGTAATTTTTACGGCCTCACTTTTATCCTTTCAAGGCGGAATTACCGTGCCTGGTTATGCCGCCAGTAAAGGCGCCATTGCTTCCTTAACTAAAGCTTTTGCAAACGAATGGGCATCAAAAGGAGTAAATGTTAACGCCATTGCGCCTGGCTATATTGCAACGGATAATACAACTGCATTAAGGGAAGATGCCGATAGGAGCAGCTCAATTTTAGCCCGTATCCCTGCCGGAAGATGGGGAACACCTGAAGATTTTAAAGGACCAACTTTGTTTTTGGCTTCAGGCGCAAGCGACTACGTTCATGGAACAATTTTAACCGTTGATGGTGGTTGGATGGGACGCTAGCTGATCGTGTAAAGTCTAAAGTTTAGCGTCAATAGTAAGAAAGACCGATGTCTGAAGTATGGAGTGAATTTCCATATTTTCATACATCGGTCTTTTCATTTTTTTGGAATAGAATGCTTCCATGAATTTACAGGTTTAGGAAGCGATCTTAGTAAGCTTAAATCTTCGAGTCTTTCGGCTCAAACAGGTTATAAATCTCTTTAATATCCTTCAAAATATTTTCGAAATCGATTTTTAAATCAATTAGTCGGCCAGTGTGGATATCAAAAACCCATCCCTGCACGGTTAAACCTCTAAGCGTAATCGCTTCTTGTACAGCGGCTGTCTTTAGTAAATTTACACATTGCTCTTGAACGTTCAATTCCACTAATCTGTTGTAACGAACACCTTCATCTTCAATTGCATTTAATTCATCTTTATGTGTACGGTAAACATCACGGATATTACGTAACCAAGGGTTTAAGATACCCATGTCGGCAGGTTGCATAGCCGCTTTCACGCCACCGCAATTGTAATGACCACAAACAATAATATGTTGAACTTTTAGATGACGAACAGCATAATTTAAAACCGTCATTACGCTTAAATCAACATTATTAACCAAATTGGCAATATTTCTATGGATAAAAGCTTGACCAGGCTGTATACCCATTAAATCTTCAGCAGTAACACGACTATCCGAACATCCAATATATAAAAACTCTGGAGTCTGTCCTTTCGCTAATTCAGTGAAATAATCTGGATTATTGGCCAATTTTCTGCCAATCCATTCTTCGTTATTTTTGAAAACTTCTTCTACATTCATGTGTATTATTCTTAAATTTATTTATGATATAAAATGTTGTAAATGTCAAACTGATATAAAACTAAAAAAAGATTTTCGAATTTCTGTAAGTTCTTCCTCTGTAATTGTATTAGCACTATTAAAATATTGATACCCTTTGAAATCCATTTCCAAATAACCAGCTGTTCTTGAAAACGGTGTGATAAATCCATCGGGCAAATCTCCATCAGTGCCCACCGCAATTACTTTTAAAGTTTTCCCTTTTAAATTTCTACCAGCTTCTTTGTTTAAAGTTACCCAATCCGTTAAACGGTCGAATAAATTTTTCATCCTTCCGCTCATGGCATACCAATAAACCGGTGTAGCAAAAACAATGTGTTTGTGATACGAAATCTCCTTGGCTAATAGCTCAAACTGATCCTCTGGAGGGTAACTGCTTTCGTAATGATAGGGAAGGATGTAATGCTCAACTAAACTAATCAGAGTATAATCCATGCCTTCGGTTAACCGGCTGATAAATTTTTGTGTATCTCCATTTAATCGGGCACTTCCATTAATAATTAGCATTTCAGGCATAGCTGATTAACAAGCTAATGGTTTAAATGTTCTATAAACTGTAGAATCTAACCTAAATTTTCTAGAAATTTAGTGAATTTTTCATCTTCGTTTTTAGATTTTACCTGCTGCAAAGTTCTATTGAAACTGCGTACTGAAATACCCAAGTAGGCGGCCATATCCTCTTTGGAAATAGAAAAATGTTCATCAGCTTGAAGCCTTAATAATTTTAATAAACCATATTCAAGCGTGTATAGTTGCTGAAATGAAGCTCTAGAACTTGTTTGAATGATTCTTGTAGAAAGCTCCTGCAATAAAATCCTGGTAAATTCTTGATTCGTTTCTGTTAGAGATAGGAAAACATGATTGGGAATGGCATAAGCTGTTACTTCACTAATGGCCGCTACATTACAAAGGCAATTAATTTTTTTGATCGCTTCCAGTTCTCCAACAATTTCACCTTTACCCAAAAATTCTATAATAAAGTCTTTACCATTTTCTTCAGAGATAAAACATTTCGTAATTCCATCTTTAACAATATAAATGTTTTTGATTATTTCTCCTTGCTCAACAAATCTAAAGCCCTTTCGAAATGTTTTGAGCGTAATTCCGGTGTCCTGGTTGTGCTCATAAAATCGTTCGATGAAAGATAAAAAAGTAGGGTTTGTTCTCAACATATTTTTCGAAAATGGACAAATGTCCTTTATTCTGTAGCCAGAGCGGTTTACATTTGCATCACGAAATTACAGCATAACAATGAACAATCAAATTACCGTTATCGCTTTTGATGCCGATGATACGCTTTGGGTTAATGAGCCTTATTTCCGCGAAACGGAAGAAAAATTTGCAGGTCTGCTGGAAGATTTTATGCCACATCACAGTATTGTAGCGGAACTGCTAAAAACCGAAATTAACAATTTGCCGCTATATGGTTATGGTATAAAAGGTTTTATGCTGAGTATGATTGAAACCGTATTAAGAATTACTGATGGGAAAGTTAACCCTGCGGTGATTAACAGAGCGATTCAACTCGGACAGGACATGCTTAACAAGCCGATCGAATTATTAGTTGGCGTAGAAGAAGTTTTAAAAGCACTTCACGGGAAATATCGGTTAGTGGTGGCAACCAAGGGCGATTTGCTAGACCAGCAACGAAAGTTAACCAAATCAGGTCTGGATCATTATTTCCATCACATTGAAATCATGAGCGATAAACAAGAGCAGGATTATCAAAAGCTGATTAAACACCTTGATTGCAAGCCTGAAGAATTTCTGATGCTGGGTAATTCACTCAAATCGGATGTTTTGCCCGTGTTGGCCATAGGTGGTCATGCCGTTCATATACCGTATCACACCACCTGGGTGCATGAGCGTATAGATCACACTGTTGAGCATGCAAATTTTTACCAGGTAGAAAATCTTGCCGATGTTTTACCCCAACTAATTAAATGAGAGAAAAAATAGATATAAACACCTGGATCAGAAAAGATCATTTTGAATTTTTTAACACTTTTGAAGAGCCTTTTTTCGGTGTTACTGTAGATGTAGATTGCACAGCAACTTATCAGGTGGCAAAAGAGAAAGGCATTTCCTTTTTCTTGCTTTACTTACATAAATCGCTGCTGGCAGCAAATAGAACCGAGGCTTTTAAGTACCGGATTATAGATGGGGAAGTTTGGAAATTTGATAGCGTAAATGCAGCTACAACAATCAATCGTCCGAATGGAACATTTGGCTTCGGCTACATGGATTTTTTTTCGCAGTTTGAAGATTTCAAAATCGCAGCAGGTAAAGAAATTGAAAAGGTGCAACAAACAACCGGGTTAATTCCTTCGTCATCAGGAGAAAATGTTATCCACTATTCAGCATTGCCCTGGTTAAATTTTTCATCAATGTCTCATGCCCGAAAGTTTTCATTTAACGATAGCTGTCCGAAAATTTCTTTCGGAAAGTGCCGGGATGAACAAGGAAGCAAAATTATGCCGGTGTCCATTCATGTAAATCACGCTTTAATGGATGGTTTTCATGTGAGTCAGTTTGTTGATGAATACCAGGCTTTACTTAAGCAGAAAGCTGAAAGTTAATAAGAGGTTAATTGATTTTTAACACATTGAAACTAATTTCGGCTAATGTTTCTAGCCGTAGTTATTATTCCGATTTATATTCTTGCAATTATTTCCATGTGTTTCATGGATTCATGGCATAAAGCACTAATGTTTTTCCTGATGCTACTCATTGCAACCTTTGTGCTTTTTCTTTTTATAAATTATCCGCTGCAGTCGGCGATAGGAGTCATATGTATCATGGCTTTATTTGCTTTTAAGCTGAAAGATTAATTTTCATTTGCTTTAGAGAAAGTATTTACTATTTTTGCTCCACAATTAATCATTAACATTTTTTTTGGGGGATTAGCTCATTTGGCTAGAGCGCTTCGCTGGCAGTGAAGAGGTGATCGGTTCGAATCCGATATTCTCCACTAAGCCTTATCAGAAATGATGAGGCTTTTTTTATTTCATCAATATTGACTCTCAGTATTGGTTTTTTTGAAAAAATATATCGCAAGCTTCAACTATCTATAGAAGTTCCGAACTCCCTGCTCAATTTTCGTTTGAATTTATCAATTAACATTTATTACATCAAAATTGATATTTATCAAAGAAATGAAAAAAAAGAATTCGAAAAAAGCATAACATACAGATTTTTAAGTACTTTTAAGTCTATCCTTATTATACATGAATTCTTTAATAAAAACGCCTGACGATCATAATTGTCCGAGGTGCCAGAATTTTGAAACTTATCGTATCCCACGAAGTTTCTTGTTCAAACACATTTTAGTTTTTATTCCTGTAAAACGATATAAGTGTGATCGATGTTTAAATAGATTTCATTTGTTAGACTAATCTCAGTTCGAGGTAATATCACAAGCTATCGTTTTATGCCTATCTTCTGAGAACTTTCAATACACTTTAGAAATGTATGTTTATCTAGGTGAAGAAACAATTGAGAGCTGTAATTTCAGCTTCAGATTGTATTACTTCCGTTCATAATTTCACATTTCAGTAAAAGAATTATTAGCAGAATAATTCTTAATCGAACGCGTATCTTTTCAAACGTAGTAAGCCGAAAGTTTTTCACTTTGAATTACTCTGTA
>NZ_AJLG01000247.1 GCF_000258495.1 Pedobacter agri PB92 | reverse complement strand
ACGTACACACTCATTTTGGAAAGACTATAACAGTTATATTAAAAGTATAGATCCGAATAATTTCTACGTTATTCTGGAACATTTTGCAGAAGAATCAGAAGAGAAAGTATTGGCAGATGATGGCATGATGCTTTGGAATAATTTGAATTATAATATGAATGAAGCCACGATGGGCTGGCTAACAAATTCTAATTTTCAGTGGGGATTTTATGCCAATCATGGTTTTTCTAAATCGGAAAATTTGGTGAGCTATGGCGAAAGCCATGATGAAGAACGTTTGAATTTCAAGAACATCACATATGGCAACGCATCAGGAAATTATTCGATTAAAGGAAATTTAGCCACATCATTAAAAAGAGAAGAACTGGCGGCCGCATTTTTGTTTGCCATTCCAGGGCCAAAAATGATCTGGCAGTTTGGCGAATTGGGCTATGATGTAAATATTGATTTCAACGGAAGAACTGGCGAAAAACCGATAAGATGGGAATATTATAGTGATCCAAATCGAAAAGCTTTGTACAATGCTTACACTAAATTCATTCGTTTAAAAAAGAATAATTCTATTTTTAATTCAACGAGTTCTACCTATAGTTTAGCCGGAGGGATTAAATACATTAAGCTGGTAGAGGGCGCAAATACGTTGATAGTGGTTGGGAATTTCGACGTTGTCAATCAAACTGCAAATATCGATTTTGGTTCTTCGGGAACCTGGGTTGATGCAGCAGGGACAACCATCAGTTTAAATTCTAATAACTATACCGCAAGCTTAGCCCCTGGCGAATATCATATTTTTAGTAAGGTAGCGTTGAGATAGATATTTTAGGATTAGTATTTAGCCGCAGATTGAGCGTTTAGTTTACAAAAACTTCAAATCTGCGGCTATGTTCATCATAATCTTGATGTTTTTAGTTAATATTGTTTTAACAACTAAACATCCTAAATGAACGATAAACTGGCGCATCACTTACTATGGGAACGAATTCGTTCTGGCGATAAAGATGCGTTTTTTTGATCTCTATAAGGAACTCTACTATCCCTTGGTAAATTTTGGTATAAGGGTTTGTGCAGACGCAGATACTTCTAGTGAAGCGACCGATTTGGTTTTTACCACCATTTGGGAGAAGCACGAAACGCTCAGTCGCGTAGATAATGTGGAAGCTTATCTTCGAACTTTCTTGAAAAGGAAATTACTCAGAATTTTAGAGCGGAAACGTAAAATCAGTGATGCATTATTCAATGCTGGTGCAGATGGCGATTGGATGGAGATGAGTTATGAAGAGTTTATCGTGAAAGTACAAAGTGATGAATTGGTCAAACATCAACTCAAAAATGCTTTGGAAAAACTAACCTTTCGCCAAAAACAACTCATTCACTTAAAGTTTTTCGATGGATTAAGTTATGAGCAAATTGCTGAACAAAGTAACCAAACCATAAAAACAGCCTACAATACCATTTACGATGCGCTTAAGATTTTAAGGAAAGAATTTAACACCTAACAAATTTTCTTTCCTTCTCATAAACTTACTACTGTCGTCCTTTCTACCTAGTGAAGAATCGAACAGATTATTTCCCACTTTCATTGTTCAAAGATTTCATGTTTCCGATTTAAATCACGTTCAATCACAATTAATACAATTTTTATTTCTTAGTTAAAGGGCATTTCAACGCAGTTATTTCGTGATGTTAAAAAAAAGTTAAAAATTCCTTAGGAAAAAGTAAAGCTTTTGGGCACTGATATATAAAAGGTGAATTAGAATGGTTGATAGAAGTGAATTCAATGCAGAAGACTTTCTTGTTGATAGTACGTTTCAGCAATATTGTGCTGGAACAGACAAGTTGTGCATTGAGTATTGGGAAAAATACATAAATGCTCATCCCGAGCAAGCAGTTGTAATTGCAGAAGCACAAAAGTTATATGTAATATTAAGTGGAAATAAGCGGCAGTTGAATCATCAGGTAAATGATTTTAAGAATCAGCTGTCTCCAAAGGAGATAAAAGTTTTAAAGACGAATCGCTTTTTATGGTTAAAAATTGCGGCAGCAATAGTTGTGGTTATTGGCTCCTTTCTACTTTATTTAAGCTACAACAACTTCAAAAAAAATGAGCCAGTTCAAGAGGTATTTACCTGGGCAACCAAAAGTGGAGAACGTAAAAAGATTCGGCTTCAGGATGGAACATCAGTTTTATTAAACGCAAAAAGTTCATTATCAATAATCAAAGGTTTCAATAAAAAAACAAGGGAAGTTAATTTAATCGGCGAAGCTTTTTTTGATGTGGTTCATTGCAAAGATGTTCCATTTAAAGTGCATACAAACGATTTTAACATTGATGTGTTGGGCACAGCTTTTAATGTGAAGGCTTATCCTGATGAGCTTACATCTGAGGCGACTTTGATTCGTGGATTAATCACAATGGAGGCTGTAGGTGGAAAAGGTGGAATAATTACTTTGAAGCCGAGTCAAAAGGTTACTTTTTACAAAAACATAAATGAGCCTAAAAAATCGAAACTGGCAAAACCTTCTCTTTCCCGTCCGGAAATTGCAATTAATCATTATACGCTAATCAAAGACAGTACGATTGTAGAAACTGCCTGGACTAAAAACCGCATCGAAATCTACGACCAAGATTTTGATGAAATAAAAGACATTTTCGAAAAATGGTATAATGTGGAAATAAAGTTTACCAATACTGCCGTAGAAAAATATCGCTTTACGGCAACGTTTAGCAAAGAAACAATTGAGCAAGCCCTTTCGGCATTACAAGATGTAGAAGATTTTAAATATGAGATAAAAGGAAACCAGGTAATCATCTCAAAGTAGATTTAAAAAAGGACGGTGTTGGAGCACCGCCCTTAATATTTCTTCTTTGATTAATTAATGGCAGTTTATGCGCAAACAGATTACTGCCAAGAACTTACGCAACCAAAAAAACAAAAATATGATTAATTATTACTTACTGCAAGGGCATCCGCTACGCCGGAAGCTTTTAAAATTCATTATGCTAATGAAATTGACCTGTATTATGGTTTTCATTACTTGCCTGAATGTTTCTGCATCGGTTTTCTCTCAGGAGAAAATATCCCTCGATGTGAAGAAAACCAAATTGGGCAAGGTTTTACAGATTATTGAACAGCAAAGCAGCTATCATTTTGTTTATAGTGCTTCGTACGTGCCCGTAAACAAAGACGTAAGCATCACTGTAACCAACACTTTGGTAACTGATGTTTTGGCAGCTATTTTAAACAGAACAAACCTGAAATATTCTGTTTCAGATGGTGGGTTGATTGTGATTAGCAGGAACAAAGAAGTGCCGGTTACAGGTACAATTAAAGATGCATTAGGTGGGGCACTTCCAGGTGCAAGCGTTCGAGTGAAGGGAACGGGAATTGGAACCTCGACTGATATTAATGGAAAGTTTTCATTAAATGCGCCAGAAAATGCAGTATTGGTGGTTTCATATGCGGGTTTTCAAACTAAAGAAGTTTCAATTGGTACTCAAACCACAATAAATATTGTTCTGGTTGAAGATACCAAACAACTAACCGATGTTGTGGTTACCGCATTGGGAATTAAAAAGGAAAGAAGAGCACTTGGCTATTCTGTTACACAAATTGGTGGAGAAACTTTAACCCAGGCCCGTGAAAATAACATCACCAATTCTTTGGTGGGTAAAGTTGCAGGTTTAGACATTGCCGGAACTTCAGGTGGTGCAGGTGCAGCAACAAACGTAACCATTCGTGGTGTTTCCAGCATGGGGCCATCAAGTCAGCCGCTTTATGTGGTAAACGGTATCCCGATGGAGAACTCTCCGGTTGGTTACAAAAGCACTATCGGGATTGGAAACAATGGCGGTCAGTATGATAATGCTCCCGATTTAGGTGATGCAATCAGTAACATCAATCCAGATGACATTGAAAGCATTTCAGTTTTGAAAGGCGCTGCTGCCTCTGCACTTTATGGGAACAGAGCGAAAGCAGGGGTTATTTTAATCACAACCAAAAGCGGTAAAGGAAACAGCATTGAATTTAGCAGTAACTATGTTGCTGAGCAGGTAATGGACAGAACTGATTGGCAATATGTTTATGGTCAAGGGGTAAACGGTCAGAAACCAACTACACAATTGGCTGCGGCATCTACAGGAAGTTCGAGCTGGGGTGCGCCGTTAGATGGATCAAATGTAATTCAATTTGATGGGGTGAGCAGACCATATACGGCGCAAAAAAATAATATTGAAGATTTTTACAGAACCGGAGGAAGCTGGACCAACACTTTGGCATTAAACAAATCGTTCACCGGTGGTGTAATCCGTTTATCTGCAAGCGATTTAACTAACCGCTCTGTGGTACCTAATTCAGGTTTAAACAGACAGAATTTTACTTTATCGAGTACATTCGATCCTATTAAAAATCTGGTGATTGATGCCCGAGTAAATTATATTTTAGAACAGGCTAAAAACCGTCCGATGTTATCTGATGGTGCAGGTAACGCCAACTACAATGCCGCGTTCTTACCTACCAGTGTAAATATTGCCACCTTACAACCAGGCAAAAAGCCAGATGGCAACGAGCTTTCTTACAATACAGGTAATCCGTATGCCACCAATCCTTGGTTTGCAGCGAATGATTTTATTCATGATACTAAAAGAGAACGTTTGTTGAGTTCGGTAAGTGCGAAATACACTTTTGATAATGGTTTATTTTTGCAAGCCCGGGCCGGAAGAGATTCTTACAACGATAATTATGTTGCAGTTACGCCCTCAGGTACTGCTTATGATGCAGACGGAGGATACACTGAACAAAACAGTAAATTTTCTGATATCAATGTAGATGGGTTAATCGGGAAATCATTCAAAATTGACGATATCTCCATTACACCAAATATTGGAGCAAGTTACCGCAGAACACAAAGTGAAGGGGTGACCAATGGCGGTGCAAATTTCCAACTTTTTGGTATTTATACTTTAGCCAATACAGGTGGCAAATCAGTGTCGGCTTACAAACGAGATCAGGAAACGCAATCGGTGTACGGAACTTTAGAGGTAGCTTACAAAGACATCCTATACTTAACTGGTAGCGCCAGAAGCGACTGGTTTTCTACTTTAGCCACCCCAGGCAGAGATAATAAACTAAATACAATTTATCCGGCGGTAAGCGGCTCATTTGTATTTTCTGAGCTTTGGAAACCATCTTTTTTAAGCTTTGGTAAGTTAAGAGCAGGTTATGCCATGGTTGGGCAGGCTACAGGCCCTTTCCAAACGCAACTTTATTACAATTTACGTAGTGAAGTAATTAATAATAGTCCGCTAGGCAATATCGCGAATGAGGCGATTCCAAACGCATCACTGTTTGCGTCGAGTGCTACTGAATTGGAAGTTGGAACAGAGTTGAGATTTTTTGGAGATCGTTTAAATGTTGACTTTACCTGGTACAACAAGAATTCAAAGGATGAAATTATTGATGTGCCAACTTCAACTACAACAGGTTATAATGGTGCCGTTTTAAACAGTGTGTACGT
>NZ_AJLG01000246.1 GCF_000258495.1 Pedobacter agri PB92 | reverse complement strand
ACGTACACACTAAATTGATGAAAATGAAGATGGGGGAGGAAATGAACCATCAGGTGAAGATGAAAATTTAACGCAGGATGAAGTTACGGAACCAGCAGTTGCCGATGCAGTAGAAACTGAAGGGGCTGAAAAAGTGCCTGCTGAAGAAAAACCAAAACCGAAATTTGAACGTAAAGCCGATCCGGTAATGCAGGAAAAACCTGTTGTGGAAGAAAAGCCGATTGTTGGACAGCCGGTTGAAACGCCAAAACCAACTCCCGCAAAAAAAGAGGAACCAAAGACTCAGGAAAAGCCTAAAGTAGAAGAAAAACCCGTTAAGAAAGTTGATTTCGAAATTACTAACCCTAATGATATAGAAATTGATGATAAAGGGCAGCTAGGATTGTTTTAGTAGGGTTTAATTCTGCTATTCGTTATCTGACTGTTAACTTATCAATCGTTATTGCTAGGTTCCGATATTTTATTGGAACCTGGCATTTTCATTCAAATAAGCAATCTTCACAAATGAAATTGCTTCAATCGATGGCAAATTGATTTCGCAATGGCCGAGAATTTTCGGCATTGACAATTGAAATAAAACCAAAATCTTTCAATTTAAAAACTATATTTGCCCTACTCAAAGGGGTGCTTTTTGAATTTTGCAATTTCTGTAGCAAACAAAAGGCTGAGATTACACCCATTTAAGAGGCTTAAGGCATTGGTCTTAAGGTTTAGGGTTTTGACCTTATACCTTCTAACTTACACCTTTACCTTTTGATGCACCTGATTCGGATAATGCCGACGTAGGGAAGAGGTTAAATTTACTATGCTGTTTCGCCCTGAAAGCAGTTTCAATAATTTTTATCGGTCGTAAGACAAAAAGTATTGTAAATGAATTTTCAAGAGTGGTTCAGGCTTTTTCAAGAGCAGATTTTACACACATCAATTATCGAATGGTTAGCAGTGGGCTTTGGCGTATCAGAAGTTTTACTGGCGAAAAAAAACAACATCTGGTTATATCCAACCGGTATTGTATCCATTTTGCTTTCCATGTACTTGCTGCTAAACGTAAAACTATATGCGGAAATGCTTTTGAGCATATACTATTTGGTGATGAGTGTTTATGGCTGGATAATCTGGAAAAAGCGTAAACAAGATGGCGAAAACCAGGTGGCATGGAGCACCAAAAATGAAATTGGAATTGCTGTTCTCATATCGGTGCTTGGATTTGGGATACTTTACTTTGCATTGCGCAACCATACCGATTCTGATGTTCCGCTGCTCGATGCCTTTGTTTCCTCAACAGCCTGGGCCGGAATGTGGCTTTTAGCCAAACGAAAAATAGAAAACTGGATTTTTCTCAACATTTCAAATATCGTAGCTATTCCTCTGTTGTTTCACAAAAAACTTCCTTTAATGGGCTGCTTAACCATATTTTTATTTGTGGTAGCCATCTTTGGATTTATGGATTGGAAAAAAATCATCGGAAGGAAAACGTTGAAAACAGTTTAATATTTGAAACTTGAAGAATCACACGAATTTTCGTTGGTTCTTAGAACAATTCATTTATGCAAAATACATTAACCCCAACCTGGCAAGAAAAAGTAAAGGCATTCGCAGCACAATCTGAAGAAATGGGAGAATTGCATCCCGAAATTTTAACGCTTGCCTACCAGGAGAACTGGTTTAAGCTGTTTGTGCCGGCAATTTACGGTGGTGCAGGTAAAAAACTCCCTGAAATATTAAGACTCGAAGAGGAACTTGCGGAAGCCGATGGGAGTTTGGGATGGACCGTTACCCTTTGTGCAGGAGCCGCATGGTTTGCCGGATTTTTAGATCCTGAACTGGCAAAAGAAGTTTTTGCAGATCCATGCGTTTGTTTTGCAGGCAGTGGTGCAGTTGGCGGTACCGCAGTAAAAAGCAGTAACGGTTACCTGGTAAACGGGCATTGGAAATACGCCAGTGGTGCCCTACATGCCACAATTTTTACGGCCAATTGTGTGCTTAAAAATGATGATGGATCAGATGTGCTGGATGTGGATGGTAATCCGGAAATTAAATCATTTATCCTTAAAAAAGCAGAAGTAGAAATTTTAGCCGGGTGGTCTTATTTTGGTTTAATTGCCACCGGAAGTCACGCCTTTGAAGTGAATAACCTTGAAGTTCCTCTAAACAGAACTTTCAAAATTAACGATACTATAGAAGTAAGTGATGAGGGATTTGACTATCCTTTTTTACAATTCGCTGAAACCACATTGGCGGTGAATAGTTTAGGTATGGCAAATCATTTTATAAGATTAGTGGAAGATGCATTCTTCTCAAGATCAGGTTTGAAAAGATATCAGGAAAATCAGATTACTTATTTTACTTCCGTACTCGATACTTGTAAAGCAGAAGTTTCCGATGTAAAGATTGAATTTTATGCCGCATTTGATCAGTCGTGGGAGCAGTTGATCAATACAGGTATAATCGACACGAATGTATTGTTCCAAGTAAGTGCATTGAGCAGAAAACTCGCTCATGCATGCCGGAGATCAGCAGATTTGCTTTTTCCCTACTGCGGCCTTGAAGCAGCGAAAAAAGATAGTGAAATTAATCGCGTTTGGCGAGATATGCATACTGCAAGTCAACATGCTTTACTCACCTTCGAAAACTAATTATTCCAGAAGTTAAGGTTTAATCTTTTCTTTAAAGTCGTTGGCAAACTTATTTAGTTTCGGCTGAATTACAAACGTACAATAAGGCTTGCTTTGGTTTTGATTAAAATAGTCCTGATGATAATCTTCCGCTTCATAAAAATCGGTAGCCGGAAGAATCTCAGTTACAATTGGGTTTTCAAAAACATTTTCTTGCTCCAGGTGAGCAACAAGCTGTTCAACATCCTGTTTTTGAATGTTATGGTGATAGAAAATTACTGAACGGTATTGGCTGCCGATATCATTCCCTTGTTTGTTAAGTGTTGTGGGATTATGTGTCTTGAAAAAGATGAGTACCAGATCACGAAAAGATATTACTTCTTCATCAAATTCAATTTCAACAACCTCTGCATGGCCGGTATCCCCATGAGAAATTTCCATATAGGTTGGGTGTTTTAACTCACCCCCCATATAACCTGAAGTCACCTTTTTCACACCATTAATAGTTTGAAATATTGCCTCGGTGCACCAAAAACAGCCGCCGCCAAATGTTGCTTTTTGCATAAGCATAATCTAACGAAAACTATGCCAGTATAGATTTTTGAAACGTAAAGATATTGTGCATTGAATTGACTTTCAGTGCATTAAATTTCAACGAGTTGAAGACTTCTACCAGCCACTAAAGTGCTATGATTGCTTATTCTAAATAAAAAAAATCCTCATTCAAATGAATGAATGAGGATTTAGTATTTTACGACAGTATACTATTGGTATTGAACGTAAATTGGTTTTGGAGTTAGTTTCAATAACTCTTCCGGAGTCATTAATCTATTTGGAGCTTTTTTCAGATCGTTTTTATAAAACAACTTGAAACCAGTAAACTGAACAGGCTCACTTTGGATAAAGTGTCTGTAAGTTCCTTTTTTCAATTCTGGCTCACCCCATCCATCCATGTGCATCACTACCTGTACTTCAGGGCGTAATTTGATGTTTTGTGAATTGGTTACCATCTTCTTGGTAAAACGGTGTAACACAAAAACTTTTGGAGGCAAATTGTATTTTTTAACCATATCAGCCAAGTATCCGGTAACGTAATTAATATCGGCCGCATCATAAGTTCCAATTTTTTTTGCCGGGTAGAGAACCATCTTTCATCGAAAACTCCGGATCGATACCTAAATGAACATATGGTAACTGTAAATATTTTTCAATATGCGGTAATTCTGCCTTAATGGTACTTAGTGCAACCTGAAGATCTAAAAATACGATTGTATTGGGTTGCATCTTCGAGATCTTCAAAACTGAATCAATCTGCTTGTTGCCCATACGGTTAATATATTTTCCATCTTTACCTGCAGTTCCACTTGCAACAGCTGCAATGTAGTGCAAGCCTGGCTGAACCGGAGTAGTAGGATCTGCTTTTTCCCATTTCTTTACTTCTGTATTTAGGCGTTGCCACATTTCTTTAGGTGCATATTCGCCCAAAGCACCCATTTTTTTCGAATGAAGATTACCATAATAAACTACAATACGTTTAAATGGTAAAATGGCACCAGCCAATGGTGTAGGTTGATTTTTTACCGGCCATCTGCCTGTAGTATCTCCGTTAGCAAGTTTTTTATCTAGTGAATCATACAGTTTTCTGTCAACGGGTTTCATAATGTTGACAGTAGAGTCTGTTTTCTTTTTGGATGTGTCAGCGCTTGCGCCACTTCCGCTCTTACCATCTGCGTTGCAGTTGGCAAATAAGCTGATTGCAGCAAACCCAAGGATTAGAGTACCCGCTAATTGAGGAAATTTCATAGATATTATAAAGTATTAAAGTTTAGACAGTTTTTCCGAATCTGTTGTGCATGAAAGTAGGATGGAAATCTGGAAGTTTAAAATAAAGTAATCAACATTTACACATTGCAGAATTTGCCAAAAACACCTAAAGGTAATTTAACGCCTGCAGTGGCTTGTAAATATAATTCACCTGTTTCTAAATTTTTAACGCTAGGGAATGATGTGCGGATTAGATTTTCTACAATAACTGAAGAAAATCCTAAAGAATAGGTATTCAGGATTAAGAAGTGCTCTTTTTCATCCAGAAGCTGAACAACATCTTGCATCATTTCTTGGATGTGATCTTCCAGTTTCCATTTTTCGCCATTTGGGCCGTGGCCATAGGCTGGGGGATCCAAAATGATGCCATTGTATTTTTTGCCTCGTTTTAGTTCTTTTTTGACAAACTTTAAGGCATCTTCTACCATCCAGCGGGTATCTTTCAAGCCCGAAAGTTCCTGGTTTTCGTTTGCCCAGGTTACCACCTGTTTAATTGAATCAACATGTGTTGTGTCTGCACCAGCGGCATTTGCAATTAGAGATGCCGCCCCGGTATAAGCAAAAAGGTTTAGCACTTTTGGCTGTGGGGTTTTAAATTTCTTGATGGAAGAAGAGATAAAATCCCAGTTAACGGCCTGTTCCGGGAATACGCCAACATGTTTGAAAGAGGTTAGCCCTAACCTAAGCTTGATGGCAACTTCGTTGTTTTTGTATTCTACATGCCAGCGGTCTGGTATGGATTGATTTTTCTTAACCCATTCTCCAGAAGTTGCAGAGCGGCCTCTGAAGGTGATATTGGCTGTTTTTTTCCACTCTTGTTCTGATAACGTTTTCTTCCAAACGGCCTGAGGTTCAGGTCTGATCAGAATAGCATTGCCAAAACGTTCTAATTTTTCAAAATCCCCGCAATCAATCAGTTCATAATCTTTCCAATGAGTTGGGGCAAGTAATTGTATCATGTATTATTTTATGTGGTCCGTCATGGCGAAGTATGAAGCAATCTAAATATCTAATAAAATTGCATAGTGCCTCGCAATGACGATTAAAGTTAAAACTTATCTTTAGCAGCTTTCATAAAACGGCTCGCAAATACGAAGTCATTAAGCTCCTGAATATCCGTGTGCGCAATTTCTTTGTTGCTGCCCTCCCAGAAT
>NZ_AJLG01000245.1 GCF_000258495.1 Pedobacter agri PB92 | reverse complement strand
ACGTACACACTACAAGATTCAGTTCGCTTATGGTGCAGATAAAAACGGAAGAGGTTACGACTATGATACGCAGAAAGAAGAGAGTTTTAGCGTCGACAGAAATGATTTGATTATTAATGTATTGCAGCCCAGAGCAGTTTTAGCAAATGTATTAATGGAGCCGCAAACTTTTGTAGCAGATTCAAATACTTACGACATTACCGCCTGGGCATTACCTTATGTATATGGTTTAAAAGCTTATGCCAGTAAAGAAAGTTTTAAAGGTAAATATGCTGATTTGGCGGTGGCCGATGAAACGTCAAATGATATTGATAAACCTTTAGCCTGGTTATTTGCATGGGGTGCTGCTGAAAATGTGCAGGTATTAATCGATTTGCAGAAAGAAAATATCAAAGTGAGGCAATCTGATCAGCCATTTACGGTCTCAGGCAAAGACTATCCTGCCGGAACACTGATTGTTTTAAGGGCAGAAAATGAAAAGAGTGTAAAAGGTTTAAAAGAAAAGGTAGTCGCCGTCGCCAGAAAATTTGATAAGCCGGTTAGAGGAATTACCAGTGGCTTTGTCGAAAAAGGAAAAGATTTTGGTTCAAACGTATATCCGATATTAAAGCAACCAAAAATTGCTATCGTTTCTGGCACTGAGGTTTCTTCGCTGGCATTTGGTGAAGCCTGGTTTTATCTGGAGCACGATTTAAACCTCGCACCAAGTATTATCAATGCCAGGGATATCAATAACCTGGATATTAATAAGGTCAATACTTTAATCCTTCCAGATGGAAGTTATAGTGCTTTTGTAGGCGATGGTCTTACCTCCTGGTTAAATAAGGGTGGCAAATTAATTTTAATGGAAGATGCTATTGAAAGTGTGCTGGATAAAAAGGGGTTCGACTTAAAAAAGAAAGAACTGCTAGCTAAAAAAGATGAAAAACCTGAGCCAAGCAAATTGCTGTTTAAAAACAAGGATAAAGATGACTTTGAATTCGCCATTCCGGGTGCAATTTATAAAGTGAATCTGGATGCTTCACACCCTTTATCGTATGGATTAGGAAAATTCTATTACACGCTTAAAACCGACCGGAAGATTTATGAGCCATTTGCCAAAGGCTGGAATGTGGGTCAGGTTAATGAAAAAAGTTTGATGGCAGGCGTCGTCGGTAAAAAGGTACGTGAAGAATTAAAGTCAGGATTGTTGATCGGTATACAGGATTTTGGTAGAGGACAAGTAGTTTATTTGGCCAACGACCCGCTTTTTAGAAATTTTTGGGAAGGTGGAAAGACTCTTTTTGGGAATATCCTTTTTTGTAGTTATTAATCATACAAAAAACCAATATTATGTAAGCCCTATGTTAATCAAACATAGGGCTTTGTTGTATTTATTAACATTTATTAGGCGGTTTTGTCATATTTTAAATAGAATGTTAAAAATTGTTAAAATAAATTTGGTGATATACTCAACTAACTATACTTTAGTGTTTTATTAGAATCATTAACTAACCTATTTTCAAATTATGAAAAAACTTCTACAAAGTTTGTTCATTCTTATGTTCGTTGCGTTCGGCGCAATGGCTCAGGAAAGAACAGTAACTGGTACGGTAACCTCTCAAGAAGACGGTCTTCCTGTTCCAGGTGCAACAGTAAGGGTAAAAGAAATTCCTAACCTGGGCGCACAAACCGGAGCGAATGGTAAATTTACCTTAACCGTTCCATCAAATGGTAAAACGATTGTTGTAACATTTTTAGGTTATGCTTCTCGTGAGTTCACAATTCCTGCAAGCAATGTTATTAATGCTGTTTTAGCATCAGATGCTACTTCGCTGAATGAAGTTGTAGTAACAGCTGGTGGTGTTGCGATTAAACGTCGTGAGCAAGGTAACCAGTCTACAACCGTTAAGGCTGAAGAATTAACACAAGGTAAAGCATTTAACGTTGCCAGCGCTTTAACTGGTAAAGTTGCGGGTTTACAAGTAAACGCTGTAAGTAGTGGTGTTAACCCTAACATACGTTTGGTATTAAGAGGTAACCGCTCTTTATTAGGTAATAACCAAGCCTTAGTGGTATTGGATAATGTTATCGTTCCAAGTGATGTTTTAGGAAATTTAAATCCTGAAGATATCGAAAACATTGAGGTATTGAATGGTGCGGGTGCTGCGGCACTTTATGGTTCTGATGCATCAAATGGTGCATTAATTATTACCACCAAAAAAGGTAAAAGAGGTGCTACAAGTATTAACGTAAGTCATACTACTAATGTTGAGCAGGTAAGTTTCTTACCTAAATTACAGGATAGATTTGGTTCTGGTACGGGTAACGATGATATTCCTACTTATACAGCTTTCGAAAATCAGCAGTATGGTCCTGCGTTTGATGGGGTAGTTCGCCCAATCGGTAAACCGTTGGCAGATGGCTCAATCCAGTCAGTTCCTTATTCTTACAATAAAGATGAAAATAAAGATGCTTTCTGGGAAACTGGTTATTCAAACCAAACCGATTTCAACTTATCATCAGGTGATGATAAAGGAACCTATTACTTTTCCGGTCAATATTTTGATCAAAAAAGTACTGTGCCTGGTGATAAATACAACAGATTCTCGATGCGTATTAATGGGGAGCGTAATTTAGGTAATAATGTAACTTTTGGATTTAACTTAAGTTATGTTCAAAACCGTTACGATCAGGGAAATGCTATCGGAAGTGTATTTGATAACGTACTTCAATCTCCAGGACAAATTCCTTTAACGAGATACAAAGATTTCAAAAATGATCCGTTTGCTAATCCTAACGGATATTATAATGAGTACTATCAGAATCCATATTTTGCTTTGGCAAACTCTCGTAGTGCAACTCGCAACGATTATTTAACAGGTAATGCACAAATCAAATGGAATCCAATTAAGGATTTATCATTATTGGTTCGTGCGAATTTATCTAACAGAGCATTTTCAAATAAATCTACTACCAACAAATTTACATATTCTGCTTACCGTTTAGCATCTACGCCTAACTTCGCTAATATCGTTGGTGGTGTAAGTGATTATTCTGGTTACAATGTTCAAATCAACCCTGAGTTCCAGGCGCAATACATCAAGCAGTTATCTAAAGACTTCTCTTTAAATGTTATTGCTGGTGCTACCATCAGACAAAACACTTATAAAAGAGTTGATGTAGGTACTCAAGGAGGTTTAGCTCTGGATGATTTCTTCAACGTAAGCAATGGTCTTCAGAACCCATCGGCAAGTGAATCGAACTTTAAAGCCAGACAAATTGGTGTTTATGGTGATGCACGTTTAGGATTTAGAAATTATTTATATTTACACGTAACAGGAAGAAACGATTGGAGATCAATTTTGTCTCCTGAAAACAGATCATTCTTCTATCCTGCTGCTGATATTTCATTCATTGCTTCAGATGCCATTCCTTTCTTGAAAAACTCAAAAGTAATTGAGTCGTTGAAAATCAGAGGGGGTGTTTCTAAGGTGGGTAACGTTAACTTAGGTAACAGTACAAACTTCGGTGCCTACGCTTTATTGCCAACATTTGGTCAGGCCTCTGGTTATCCTTATGCTGGTATCCCGGGCTTTACTTTAGCTGATCGTATTGTTTCTCCTAATATTAAACCAGAGATGACTTTGGCTTATGAAGGTGGTATTGATTTTGTATTATTAAAATCAAGAATCTCGGGTAGTTTTACCATGTATAAAACAAATACAACTGACCAAACAGTTCCGGTAAGTGTTGCTAACTCTACAGGTTTTTCTTCATTTTTAACAAACACAGGTGAAGTAAGCAATAATGGTATTGAAACTAACTTACGCCTTGTTCCTTATAGAAATTTAGACAATGGTTTAGAGGTTTCTGTTGGTGCTAACTATACCTATAATAACAATAAAGTTGTTTCCATCAGCAACGGATTACCTGCGCTTGGTTTGTCAGGAACAACAACATTAGGTTCATGGGCTGTAGAAGGTCAGCCTTTCCCTGTGCTTCAAGGAACTGATTATGTGAGAGATTCTGAAGGTAGAGTTATTGTTGATAGATATACTGGTTTTCCAAATGTTACTAATGGAAACAAGGTTTTGGGTAATGTTGAGCCTCGTCATCGTTTAGGACTTGATGCTGCTGTAAGTTACAAAGGTTTCCGTTTAACAGGTTTATTTGAATACCGTGGAGGTTTCGTGATGGGTCAAAACTCAGGAAGTTATGATTTCTCTGGTGCTGGTATCAGAACAACATATTTCAACCGCGAACGTTTTGTGATCCCTAATTCATCGTATTTAGATCCTGTTACAAACACTTATGTTGCAAACACAAACATCACTACCAGAACAGGTGGGGTAGATTTCTGGACAAATCCACCAACAAATATGGGCGTTGCCAGCAATTACGTTTATTCGGCTGCTTTCTGGAAGCTTAGAGAGTTATCATTATCATACGATTTACCAAAGTCAGTTTTGGGTAGTTTGAAATATGTTAAAGGTGCTCGTATCAGTGTTCAAGGCCGTAATTTATTTATTTGGACACCTAAAACCAATATTTACACAGACCCTGAGTATAGTGATGCAGGCCCTGACAATAACGGTATAGGTATTGCATCGTTAGGTCAAACGCCTCCAGCTCGTTTTTATGGTGCTACATTATCATTAACATTTTAAAAAACATCCATATGAAAAAGATATTTAACGGTTTATTGATAGTTGCTTTAGCAGTAGGCTTTACGTCTTGCAAAAAGTATCTAGATATAAATGAAAACCCAAATAGTTCTACCGAATCTACACCCGCTTTAGTTTTACCTCAAGCGATTGTGAATTCAGCTGCTGTTTCGCAATCTTACAATAGCGCTTATTATTTTCCTGGTGGCTTCGCCGCCAACATTTATGGTGTTGGTAGTTACGGTGCCAGTGTTACTTATGCCTATACTGCTGGTAGCTTTACTAACTTGTTTTCTGGTGTTTACAATAATGCAACAGATTATCAATATGTAATTGACAACACTGCAGGAAATTCATCATTGGTATACAGTAACGCTATTGCAAGGATCATGAAGTCTTTCATGTTCTCAAAATTAGTAGATCAGTATAATGATGTGCCTTATAGCGAAGCTTTAAAAGGCAGCGCTATTTTAACGCCTAAATATGATAAAGCTGAAGATATTTATAAGGATTTAGTAGCACAATTAACGGCGTCAATTAAAGCAATTACCGATGGTCAAGCAGTTACAAGTGCAAACAAACCTGCTGTTGTGGCTTCGAGTACAGATCCTTTATTTAAAGGTGACATGAACCTTTGGAAAAAATTTGCTAATACAGTAAAACTACGTTTATTAATTAAAATGGCTGGTGTGCCTGCGCAATCAGCTTATGCTACTACTGAATTTGCGGCTTTAAGTACATCAGTTGGTTTCTTGGAAACAGATGCACTTGTAAATCCAGGATATTTAAAAGAAGCAAACAGACAAAATCCGTTATATAATTCACTTGCCTTCGGAAGTGATGGTGTAAGATCTCAAGCTCAGGCTGTTCCAACGATCTGGATTTTAACATTTTATAATGGCACTAAGATTTCTGATCAAGGTAGAGGTTACGCTATTTATAGAGGCTTTCCAAGTCCGGCAGTAAACAGATTAGGTGAGGAAAATTAGTGTGTACGT
>NZ_AJLG01000244.1 GCF_000258495.1 Pedobacter agri PB92 | reverse complement strand
TTTATAAACAAGAAAGCCCTGCAACTTTGAGTTACAGGGCTTCTTTAAGATTTGGCACCGACCTACTCTCCCACGTGTTACCGCAGTACCATCGGCTCTGGTGGGCTTAACTTCTCTGTTCGGAATGGGAAGAGGTGGACACCACCGATATAGGCACCTAAATATTTTAAAGTTGTAAGTTATAAGTTCTAAGTTGTAAGCCTTTTGACTTTATACTTTTTACTTTAAACTTCAACATGACATATTATTGAAAGAAGTTAAGTTTTGAAGAACAAACAACAGTCTGTTTGCTTTGAAAGCTTCGGATGATTAGTACTACTCGACTGTGCTGTCGCCAGCTTTACATCTGTAGCCTATCAACGTAGTAGTCTTCTACGGTCCTATATGGAATTCTCATCTCGTGGCTAGTTTCGCACTTAGATGCTTTCAGCGCTTATCTATTCCCAGCGTAGCTACTCTGCAATGCCCCTGGCGGAACAACAGATTCACTAGAGGCTAGTCCAACCCGGTCCTCTCGTACTAAGGTCAGCCCCACTCAAAATTCCTACGCCCACAACAGATAGGGACCGAACTGTCTCGCGACGTTCTGAACCCAGCTCGCGTGCCACTTTAATCGGCGAACAGCCGAACCCTTGGGACCTTCTCCAGCCCCAGGATGTGACGAGCCGACATCGAGGTGCCAAACCTCCCCGTCGATATGAGCTCTTGGGGGAGATCAGCCTGTTATCCCCAGCGTACCTTTTATCCTTTGAGCGATGGCCCTTCCATGCAGAACCACCGGATCACTATATCCGTCTTTCGACCCTGATCGACCTGTATGTCTCACAGTCAAGCAAGCTTATGCTATTGCACTCCGCGTACGGTTACCAAGCGTACTGAGCTTACCTTTGAAAGCCTCCGTTACCTTTTTGGAGGCGACCACCCCAGTCAAACTACCCATCAAACAATGTCTCCCGCTTGGCGGGATTAGACACCGAACACAGAAAGGGTGGTATTTCAACGTTGGCTCCACGACGCCTAGCGACGCCGCTTCAAAGCCTCCCACCTATCCTACACATCCTGTGCCCAATGTCAATGTTAAATTGTAGTGAAGGTGCATGGGGTCTTTCCGTCCCGTTGCGGGTACCCGGCGTCTTCACCGGGACCACAATTTCACCGAGCTCATGGCTGAGACAGCGCCCAGATCGTTACACCATTCGTGCAGGTCGGAACTTACCCGACAAGGAATTTCGCTACCTTAGGACCGTTATAGTTACGGCCGCCGTTTACTGGGGCTTCGATTCAATGCTTCTCCTTGCGGATGACATCCCCTCTTAACCTTCCAGCACCGGGCAGGTGTCAGGCCTTATACTTCATCTTTCGATTTTGCAAAGCCATGTGTTTTTGTTAAACAGTCGCCTGGGCCTTTTCACTGCGGCTGACATTGCTGCCAGCGCCCCTTCTCCCGAAGTTACAGGGCCATTTTGCCGAGTTCCTTAGCCATGATTCACTCGAGCACCTTAGAATCCTCTTCCCGGATACCTGTGTCGGTTTGCGGTACGGGTTTTTATAACCTGAAGCTTAGCGGTTTTTCTTGGAAGTCTGATTACCTGCACTATCCACTCAGCCGAAGCCTCGCGGTACTATCAGCGTTCAGCTAGATCGGCGGATTTGCCTACCGTTCTAATACCTACAGCCTTTAACGATCTATTCCGTCAGATCGCGGCAGTGTCACTACTCCGTCCCCACATCGCAGTTATAAAAAGTACTGGAATATTAACCAGTTGTCCATCGAATTTCCCCTTCGGGTTCTCCTTAGGTCCCGACTAACCCTGATCCGATTAGCGTTGATCAGGAAACCTTATCCTTTCGGTGGGCGGGTTTCTCTCCCGCCTTATCGTTACTTATGCCTACATTTGCTTTTCTATAAGCTCCAGCACCCATTACCAGATACCTTCACTGCCGATAGAATGCTCCCCTACCGATATATTTCAATCCCATAGCTTCGGTGTACAATTTAATGCCCGTTTATTATCCATGCCCGATCGCTCGACTAGTGAGCTGTTACGCACTCTTTAAATGAATGGCTGCTTCCAAGCCAACATCCTAGCTGTCTGTGCAATCGGACCTCGTTAGTTCAACTTAACTGTAACTTGGGGACCTTAGCTGATGGTCTGGGTTCTTTCCCTCTCGGCGCATGACCTTAGCACCCTGCGCCTCACTGCAGATCATATTTCATAGCATTCGGAGTTTGTCTGGATTTGGTAGGATTTGACTCCCCCGCACCCAATCAGTAGCTCTACCTCTATGAAACTTAATATCCACGCTGTTCCTAAAAACATTTCGGGGAGTACGAGCTATTTCCCAGTTTGATTAGCCTTTCACCCCTACCCACAGATCATCCGGAAACTTTTCAACGTTTATCGGTTCGGTCCTCCAGTACGTGTTACCGCACCTTCAACCTGTCCATGGGTAGATCACAAGGTTTCGCGTCTACCCCCTCTGACTATACGCCCTATTCAGACTCGCTTTCGCTTCGGATCCGTGCCTTAAACACTTAACCTTGCCAGAGAGGAGTAACTCGTAGGCTCATTATGCAAAAGGCACGCCGTCACTGGACCTGCCAGCTCCGACCGCTTGTAAGTACACGGTTTCAGGTTCTATTTCACTCCCCTGTTCGGGGTTCTTTTCACCTTTCCCTCACGGTACTGGTTCACTATCGGTCTCTCAGGAGTATTTAGCCTTACCGGATGGTGCCGGCAGATTCCCACAAGGCGTCTCCGACCTCGCGGTACTCAGGATACTGCTAGACTAACATTCTATACGTGTACAGGGCTATCACCTTGTATCGCCGGGCTTCCCATCCCGTTCCACTTCTGTTTGTTAATGCCACGTTGCAGTCCTACAACCCCACCTATGCCGTAACATGGATGGTTTGGGCTCTTTCCCTTTCGCTCGCCACTACTCAGGAAATCATTGTTATTTTCTCTTCCTCTGCTTACTTAGATGTTTCAGTTCGGCAGGTTTGCTCATTATATGTGACTGGTCTTCAACCAGCCGGGTTGCCCCATTCGGAAATCTTCGGATCAATTCCTATTTGCAAATACCCGAAGCTTATCGCAGCTTATCACGTCCTTCATCGCCTCTGAGAGCCAAGGCATCCCCCGTGTACTCTTTATTACTTTCTTCTACTCATATGCCTTTTGCGCCATATGGTATGCTTTTTTTGTCTCTTGTTATGATGTCTCATACCACTCATCTGATTACTCATCTGAATGGTGAGCACAAACACAACAGTCGCCTATTGTTGTTTGCTCTTCTTTTTTAACTTCTTCCAATATGTCAAAGAACTTTATTAAGGTATAAAGCTGAGGGTATAAAGGTTCAGGGTTTAATGTGCCCCAACCTAAGCCTATAGCTTATTCCTTATTAGTCAAAAACTGCGGTCTCGAACCGTTTCATGTGCCCCTTTGGCGTTTCTCTTCTTTCTTTCAATCTGTCAATGATGATCACCGATCCCGGTGATGGTCTTCTGTGTGTTTTAAAAGCTTTCTGCTTTGGTCTTTAAGCTTTGCAGCTTAAATGTGGAGAATAACGGAGTCGAACCGTTGACCTCCTGCGTGCAAGGCAGGCGCTCTAGCCAGCTGAGCTAATCCCCCAGGATTATTAAAGTAGTCCCGTCCAGATTTGAACTGGAGACCCCTACATTATCAGTGTAGTGCTCTAACCAGGCTGAGCTACGGGACTGTGCTGTATGGTCGCTGTGTTGCAGTTAGTATATTACCGCTACCGCTCCATTTGCTACCTAGCTTTCGTTCCGATGACCCTATGGTTAAGGACAACCGTCATTTCTTCTGGGTGTTTCTTCTTTTTGTTGGTTCGTTGTTTCGCTGTTAATTGTTTGGTATATGTCTTTCGACTTATATCCTACAACTCTCAACTTATAACTCTCAACTTATAACTTTTTTACTTTATCGAAATATCATGTTGCGCAGTGAGTAGTCAACTCTACTCCAGAAAGGAGGTATTCCAGCCGCACCTTCCGGTACGGCTACCTTGTTACGACTTAGCCCCAGTTATCGGTTTTACCCTAGGACGCTCCTTTCGGTTACATACTTTAGGTACCCCCAACTTCCATGGCTTGACGGGCGGTGTGTACAAGGCCCGGGAACGTATTCACCGCGTCATTGCTGATACGCGATTACTAGCGAATCCAACTTCATGGGGTCGAGTTGCAGACCCCAATCCGAACTGTGAATGGCTTTGTGAGATTCGCATCATATTGCTATGTAGCTGCCCTCTGTACCATCCATTGTAGCACGTGTGTAGCCCCGGACGTAAGGGCCATGATGACTTGACGTCGTCCCCTCCTTCCTCTCTGTTTGCACAGGCAGTCTGTTTAGAGTCCCCACCTTAACGTGCTGGCAACTAAACATAGGGGTTGCGCTCGTTGCGGGACTTAACCCAACACCTCACGGCACGAGCTGACGACAGCCATGCAGCACCTAGTTTCGTGTGATTGCTCACTGATCTATCTCTAGATCATTCACTAACTTTCAAGCCCGGGTAAGGTTCCTCGCGTATCATCGAATTAAACCACATGCTCCTCCGCTTGTGCGGGCCCCCGTCAATTCCTTTGAGTTTCACTCTTGCGAGCGTACTCCCCAGGTGGAACACTTAACGCTTTCGCTTAGCCGCTGACTGTGTATCGCCAACAGCGAGTGTTCATCGTTTAGGGCGTGGACTACCAGGGTATCTAATCCTGTTTGATCCCCACGCTTTCGTGCCTCAGCGTCAATAAGACCATAGTAAGCTGCCTTCGCAATCGGTGTTCTGAGACATATCTATGCATTTCACCGCTACTTGTCTCATTCCGCCTACCTCTAGTCCATTCAAGCCCATCAGTATCAAGGGCACTGCGATAGTTGAGCTACCGTCTTTCACCCCTGACTTAACAGGCCGCCTACGCACCCTTTAAACCCAATAAATCCGGATAACGCTTGGATCCTCCGTATTACCGCGGCTGCTGGCACGGAGTTAGCCGATCCTTATTCCTTCGGTACATTCAGCTTATTACACGTAATAAGGTTTATTCCCGAATAAAAGCAGTTTACAACCCATAGGGCAGTCTTCCTGCACGCGGCATGGCTGGTTCAGAGTTGCCTCCATTGACCAATATTCCTTACTGCTGCCTCCCGTAGGAGTCTGGTCCGTGTCTCAGTACCAGTGTGGGGGGCCATCCTCTCAGATCCCCTAGTCATCGTCGCCTTGGTGGGCCGTTACCCCGCCAACTAGCTAATGACACGCATGCCCATCTCCATCCCATAAATGTTTGATCATTGGATAATGCCATCCTGTGATTTTATGCGGTATTAATCCGGATTTCTCCGGGCTATCCCCCAGATGAAGGTAGGTTGCATACGCGTTACGCACCCGTGCGCCGGTCTCAAAGAAGCAAGCCTCTTCTACCCCTCGACTTGCATGTATTAGGCCTGCCGCTAGCGTTCATCCTGAGCCAGGATCAAACTCTCCATTGTAAAATGTGTTGTAAGATTCTGACCAGTTTTAACTATCGTTAAAAATAGTCTTCTTTTTAATTTGTCTGTTAGACATTGACTTTAAAATGTAATAAGGAACTCTGTACTTGAATTCGTACTTCATTACCCCACTACGCATCATTGACATCTCTTGTAAGAACTTAATCGGC
>NZ_AJLG01000243.1 GCF_000258495.1 Pedobacter agri PB92 | reverse complement strand
ACGTACACACTTGCAAATTCCGGCAATCATTATTTATTAATCTGAGTATACATTACTAAATACAAAACAGCTTAATCTTTAGAAATACTTCGATATGCAAAAAGTCACAAGTTAATAACCTGCGACTTTTCGCATTCCAGATCATACTGTTTATGATAATTTAATTTATATCCATAAAAAAGCTAAAAATCAAGATATACAAGTAGGGTTATTGCAATCCTCACTTCTCACTTGACTATAGCGCTAACGTAACTAATTCTTTGCCGTCCGTAATCTATGTACTACATTCCTTTAAACCAGATGGAGACCTCAATAAGGGATAATATCAAAACGATCAGATTCAAGTTCATAGCTTTTTTGATTATGATATAAGCTATCGCTAATGAGCTATACTCCATACCGAAACTGAGCCAGCCTCACAGTGGAAATCTGCCCATCCATCTTCACCAATAAATATTTCTCCTTGCGCATGACCAAGATGATCGATAAATTTTTTTCCTGAAAATTTTTGGCCGATTTCCATTCTTTTTATTCCCTCATCTCCATTGGACATCACAACAGCAATCCCGGAATGCTCATGTTCATCATCCCCCTCCCTGGTCCAGCCTATACAATTCGGAAAATCAAAATAATCCCTTTGATAGCCATAAGCACGGCTTTTTCTTAAAGCAAGCAGGTTCTCCAACTGTGGCATAGCTTCCATAGTCACTTCATGATCAAACCCGTCGGTACCCGTATCTGTATAGCTTGACCCGTAAACATCAGAATAGAAAATACAGGGATAGCCTGCCTCTCGTAGAAGAATCAGTGCATAGGCGTGTGCCCTGAACCAGGGCTCTACAGTTTGCTCCAGAGATTGTAATGGTTGGGTGTCATGATTTTCAACTAAAGTGACAGCAAGTTCTGGTCTGGATTCAACTAATGTTCCATGCATGATTGTGCTTAAGTCAAAGCTATTGCCTTCTTTGGACGCCCTGGAGAAATTAGCTTGCAAACACGCATCAAAAAGTGACATGCGACCATTAGTCGCTTCAATATACTTCAGCATTGATTCCAGGTCATTCGGGGACCAATATTCTCCTACGGTAAACATTTCCTGGCCGGTTTCTGCTCTCAAAAAATCTAACCATTCATTGTAAAAATCAGCGGGCATGTGCTTAATGGCATCCAGCCTTAGCCCGTCAAATCCCGCAGTTTTGTAAAACCATAAGCCCCAACGCTTTAATTCTTCCCTCACCGCGGGATTTCTGAAATCAATATCTGTCAGCATCAGATAATCATAGTTTCCGTTTTCCGTATCCAATACATCCGCCCAGCCTTCACCATATTGGTTTTGAATGCTGTATACGCCAGTCTCTTCTGTTCGGGCATCATAATCAACACCTGTAAAACATTGAAAATCCCACTTGAAATCAGAATATTTTCCATTCCGTGCTGGATAGGTGAACTTGGTGTAGGCTTCTATCTCAAATGGCTCAGAAATGAATTCATTTCGGTTTTCAGAATTTACTTTTCTGACCATAACGGGTTCATGTTCATCCGCTCCACCAAGATGATTTAAAACAATGTCCGCGTAAACCTGCAAGCCTGCATCTTTCGCAGCAGTAATGGCAGCGATAAATTCATCTTTGGTTCCATACTTGGTTGCCACACTTCCTTTTTGATCAAATTCTCCCAAGTCATAAAGATCATAGGAATCATAACCAGTGGACTTGGCGCCTTCCATTCCCTTATGGGCCGGGGGAAGCCATATTGCATCTATCCCTTTTTCTTTCAGTTGGGCGGCATCTGCTTTCACTTTTTTCCACAGACTTCCGTCTTCGGGATAGTACCACTCAAAGTACTGCAACATCGTATGATTTTCCATTCTAAGTTTATTTTAGAACATAAAACCTTAAATATTAATCATTGTTTTGGGTTAGTAATTAAGTATTGTGTAATGACATTGTTAAACCTCGGATAAAAATTTATGGCATGGAGGATGTAACATCAATGAGAATTCAAACGCTAACCGATCCAAAATCCTATATTTTTTAAACTTTTGAGCTTTATAAAATGTTCTTATCATTAAGACCCTAATAACCTGTTACAAAATTGAATAAAGAAAATTTCTCTGATCTTCCTGTTTCTGGTAACGATCCGGCAAACATCAAACTCCTGAAAGCAGCACTGGATTCCTCTATTTCCGGTATAATCATTACTGACAATACGCAGTTTGATAACCCTATAATATATTGTAATAAAGCCTTTGAAAAACTGTCCGGATATACCAGGGATAAAGTTATAGGCCGCAATTGCAGATTTCTTCAGGGAACCGAACGCGATCAGCAAGCTAGGGAAGACATACGTAAGGCGGTGAATGAGGGACATTCCATTACCGTTGAACTCCGAAATTATCGTAAAAATGGAGAGCTGTTTTGGAATGAACTGTTCATCTCACCGATCAGCATTCATGACGGTAAAGTGTCCCATTTCATTGGGGTACAGAATGACATCACCAGGCGAAAAAACGCGGAAGAAAATCTGGCGTACGAACGTGAACAAGTGGAACTTAAAATTCAGGAAAGAACAAAGGAACTAAAAGAAAATAAAGAGTATCTTGATAGTATTGTTCAGACCATTAGACAAGGTTTGTTGGTGCTTGATCCGCAATATAAAGTGATTTCAGCGAACGATTTCTTCTTAAAAACTTTTAAAGTAGAGAAAAGGGAAACTATAGGTCGCTCGCTTTATGATCTTGGAAATGGTCAGTGGAACATAGAACAGCTCAGGATATTACTAGAACAGATTTTGCCTAGTAATAATCCGGTTTTAGACTTTGAGGTTGACCACGAATTTCCTCATATTGGTAGAAAACTCATGCTCCTGAACGCCCACAGGGTGGAGCTAGAGGGAAGTTTCAAAGACAGGATACTGCTTGCTATCGAAGATATTACTGAAATTAGAGCATCAGAAAACAGAAAGGACGATTTTTTATCTGTATCCAGTCATGAATTGAAGACTCCATTGACTACCATTAAGGGATATAATCAAACCATTCTGAAGTTATTGCCCGCTGATGTTAACCCAAAGATTGCTCTGATGGTCAATAAGTCTGGGAAACAAATTGATCGACTGCAAAATATTATTACCAGTTTACTTGAAATGTCCAGAATACAATCTGGAAAACTTGTATTGGATGCTGATAAAATCGATCTCAATCAGTTAATACCTGAAATTTTAGAGGATATGAGCGAAGTGGATCAGAAGCACCGGTTGCATTTCGAAAGCCAGCTAACCAAGACTATTGCTGGTGATGAATCCCAGATTTCTCAGGTTGTTCAAAACCTTTTGACCAATGCCGCCAAATATTCTCCCGATGCTAAAGATATTAAAATCGCATTGTCGGAAGTAAGTAACTTTGCAAAAGTATCCGTTACAGATTTTGGGGTTGGAATAAGCCTGGAGGACCAAAAAATGATTTTTGACAGATTTTTCAGGGTATCCACCATTCAAAAACACTTTCCGGGAATGGGCATAGGTCTGTACATCAGTGCCCAGATAATAAAACAGCACGGCGGAACATTGTGGGTAGATAGTGAACCTGGAAGAGGTGCCACCTTTAGTTTTACATTACCATTAACAGAAAAAGGTGACCATCATGAATAGAAAAATAGTTATTTGTGATGATGATCTTGACATCGTTGAAATGTTGGAAATTGTGCTGGAGGATAGCAATTTAGAGGTGATAACCGAAACGGACAGTAGAAAGGTCATTGAGTTGATTAGTGATAATCACCCGGATGTAATACTTCTTGACCTGTGGATGCCAGTGATTACAGGGGATCAGGTTGTAAAACAAATTCGTAGTGACAGCTCAATCGCAAACATACCAATATTGATCATGTCTGCTGCGCAGGATGGCCATCAAATTGCACAGGAAGTCGGTGCAAATGGTTTCATTTCCAAACCATTTGATATTGATCAGCTGATAGAAAGAGTCCAAGAATTTATCACTTAGCGCACAATAGTTTACAGGTTCACGTATCGAGTAATTTCTGTTTTGATTACAAGGTCTCTTAATCTTTGGAAAAGTATATGCCATCTATGGATCAACAATTCAAGGTCTATCTCAAAGCACTCGGACTATAATTTTTTCATAAGGTTGTCAGTTAATCAAAACAGTCATTATGTGACAAGCTAAAAATTTGTGAGCAATGCGAGTGATCAACCTAAGTACCAGCCAAAGCTTCATAGATGTAAAATCAGTTAAATGGCAATTCAAAAAATGCTATTGTTCCCTTGCCCGCGGGATTGGATAGCATACCAATCCTCCCTCTATGGTGTGCAATGATTTCAGCGCAGAGATACAATCCTATGCCACTTCCTTCCACTAAATGACTGGTGTTTGCGATGCGGTAAAATTTTTGAAATACCTTCTCGCGCTGTTGTTCTGCAATTCCTATCCCGTTATCAATAATGGAAACACGGATGCCTGATGCATCACCTGATAGTTCAATATCTATTGTCGATTCACCCGGTGAGTATTTGATAGCGTTGTTTACGAGATTTGTCAACACCTGTGAAATTCTATATTTATCTCCTGAGACAATATAGGTGCCTGTCAGGCACGTAAAATTAATTTCAATTTCTTCATGAACCAGATTGGCATTCGATATCACTTCTTTAATTAGCTGGTGCAAGTCTACCGGTTCCTTTTTAAGTATCAGTTCAGACTTGATGTGCTGATTGGCCGGGATGATCTCTTCTATCAAACGTTCAATTTTTGCATTGGCGGAAATGGCTCGTTCTGTGATCAACTGGTGCTTGTTATCACCAATTTCAGAGATGAATTTGTACAGCAGTTGCAAATAGCCTTTAACTATAGAAAGGGGTGACTTTAATTCGTGAGTGGTAATATTCAATAGCTCATCCCGAAGGGTTTCTATTTCTTTTTTTTTTGAGACATCGATAGTTGTTCCGATGATGCGAACAGGAAGCAGATTTTCAAATATTACAGTACCCCTGACATGTAGCCAATGCACTTTTTGGTCAGCATGTCTAACACGAATTTCGAAATTATAAGTTGGTGAATCCGGGTGCATGGCATTTTTTATCTCTGATTCGCGTCGCCACCGGTCTTCAGGAAGGATAGCTTCAATGATTCTCTGCTCTGTAATAGGCTCATCCATAGACAAACCTAAATTGATTCTGTTTTGGGTAGTACACTCGATAATCTTTGTGTTCAAATCCATTTCCCAAAATCCTAACGCTACCTGGGACAAAGCGATAGCCAGATGTTCTTCAGAAATTCTGGCGGAGTTAAAAAAATTTCTCGGCAATATTTTTTGCTATTTATTTTAGCAAAGATAAAAATCGTTTGTCCAAAGGCAAAAAAGAAGCAATGGATTTATTTTATAAATGGATCACTGTACCATTCACAGCAATAACTGATTGTGTTTTGGTAACCTTATTTTTACATATTTGATAACGATGCTTGCAATGTTATACATTTCTGCATAGCATATGAGTGATCGAAGATCTCCGTTGCGATCAAACACTAAAAATTTCAGGGGAAATTTTCGAGTTTATTAAGCATGTTCGAAGCCAGAGTATCTTAATGTATCTGTTCAAAAACAGATACCGGCAAACAAAAGTCACTTTTGTTTGCCAGGCAGCTTTCCGTCCCATCAAACAAAATGGTTCAGGTCATAATATTACTGGATACAAACCCTGAGGTTTTATCGATGGACGCGTTATCAAAACTA
>NZ_AJLG01000242.1 GCF_000258495.1 Pedobacter agri PB92 | reverse complement strand
ACGTACACACTATATGATAAAAAAGTAAGCAACGATTTTAGTTTCAATTTATCTGCAGGTGGTAGTCAGTTAAAAAACAGATATGACAGATCAGACATCAGGGCTGATGGACTAAGAGTTCCTAATATTTATGAATTATCAAATAATTTATATCCATTACTATCTATTCCTGATACTTCAAGATTAAACATCAACAGTTTTTATGGTATCTTATCAAATAGTTACAAAAACTTCTTATACCTTGATATTACGGCCCGTAAAGACTGGAACAGTGCTTTAGCTTCTTCTACCAGGACAGATAATGTTGGTTTCTTTTATCCATCTGCCAGTGCAAGTTTTGTAATGTCAGAAGTGGTTAAAATGCCGAAATTTGTTAATATGGCTAAGTTTAGGTTCTCCGCTTCGCAGGTAGGGAGCGGCAGTTTGATCCCTTACAGAACTGCATACACTTATGGTTTAGCTTTCAGTGGTTCCTATCCGGATAGCGCCCTGGTAAATCCAGGTTTGTTGGCCAACAGCAATTTGAAACCATTAAGAACAACAACTTATGAATTAGGTGCCGACATCCGTTTATTTAAAAACAGGTTGAATTTTGATATTGCAGTTTATGCTGGTAAAACAAATGACCAACACTTAACGCGTATTGTAGATAGAGCTACAGGTTACAATCAAATGTTGATCAACGCCGGTCAGGTAAATAATAAAGGCTTAGAAATATCAGTGAATGGAAGCCAGATAAAAAGTAAAAATGGCTTCAACTGGTCTACTTATATGACATTTTCTACCAACCAAAACAAAATTATTGATATGAACGGTGATAGTTCGGTGGTATTAAGAACTGGACCGGTTGCGGGTGGACAGATTGTTGCTAAAGTAGGTGGCAGCATGGGCGATTTATATGGTAGAGGATATGTTCGTGATCCTGAAGGAAACGTTGTTTTTGATGCCACGACAGGTTTAGCTAAAATTACCAATGATGTGGTTTACCTGGGCAATACCATCCCAAGATTTAAAGGAAGTATCGGCAACAATTTCAGCTACAGACAGTTCAGTCTTAATTTGCTGTTCGATGCACAAATCGGTGCGGTAGCGCACTCTTTGTTAAACTATAAATTAGTAGAGCAAGGTAAAACTACTTCAACATTACCAGGAAGATATAGTGGTATTATTGGTAATGGAGTAGTGCAGAATCCTGATGGAACTTATCGTAAAAATGATGTAATTGCAACAGATATTGACGAATATTACCGTTCAAATATGGGGGCCGACAACGCTGAAGGAAGTACTTTTAGCACCGACTTTATCAAATTCAGAGAGGCAGCATTAACCTATAAATTTAAACCTAGTTTCCTTAAAAAAATTGGTTTGAATTCGGCTTCATTCGGAGTTTATGGACGTAACTTATTCATTTGGTCGCCATGGCCAATGTTCGATCCAGAATTTGGTACCATCAGCGGTTCAGACATTGTTCAGGGTTTTGAAATCGGACAGTTCCCGTCAACCAGAACCTATGGATTTAACCTATCTATTGGCATATAACTAGAAAACATCATGAAAAATAATATAAAAAAGCTTGTTATTCTTTTAGTTGGCTCTAGCTTAACATTCAGCTCTTGCCAAAAGGATTTCATTGCAATTAATACAGATCCAATTAACATCATTGATACTACGCCTGATAAACTGATGGCCCCTGCGTTGGTTAATTCATTGTCGTTAGGGATGTTTCGTAACAGAAACTTTAACAATGAGTTAATGCAGGTTACCGTAAATCAGGATGATGGAGATGCAACAGTTTTCCGGTATCAATACAGGCGTACCTTTGCTGATTATCTTTATAATGGTTGGTATATCCAGTTAACCAATTTTAAAGATATGTACAACAAGGCATCTGAGCCTGGTAAATTGAATAAGTCGTATCAGGGTATTTCATTGGTCATGCAATCATGGCTTTACGCCAACCTTACCGATACTTACGGAGATATTCCATTCAGCGAATCAAATAAAGGGTCGGAAGTTACTGAGCCGAAATTTGATACGCAAAAGGATGTGTACTTAGGCATTTTTAAAATGTTGGAAGAGGCAAATACCTTATTGAGCTCAGGAACTGCCATTGCTGCCATTAGCGACCCGGTTTATAAAGGAGATATCGCTAAATGGCGTAAATTTTCTAACTCTTTGTATTTAAGATTATTGCTTCGGGTTTCAGGTAAAGCAGATGTTTCGGCGCAGGTAATTGCGAAAATTAAAGAAATTGCCAATACCAATACCACTCAATATCCAATCATAGCCAATAATGGAGAATCGGCTAAATTGCTTTGGAACGGAGGAATCAACGTTTCTGATCCATACACATCACCGCTGGTTAATGGTATTCGTGAACAGGATTACAGGGCACCAGCCATTGCCAGTTTCTTTATTGATCGTTTAGTGGCCTGGAAAGATCCGAGAATTGATATCTCTGCCGCTAAAGGTTACGCCAATGCAGGTATCAACAGGTGGGGGATTTCTCAGGGGCCTTCAGGATTTGCAGGAGTGCCAAGTGGCTATTTAGTTGGAGGGGGAGCACCAAAACAGGCTTACTTCTATTCGTTTGCACAAACGGTTTCAAGTGTAGCAGTGAATGCTCGGTCTTTACAGGCTAATCCGCTTACGGGTATTTTTATAAATTATGCAGAGGTGCAGTTTATTTTGGCTGAAGCAGCATTAAGAGGTTACATCACAGGATCTGCGGAAGCCTACTACAATACCGGAATCGCAAATTCCATCAATTACTGGGTGCCAAGTTTTACAACTTCAACTACCGCAGCAGAATTTTTAGATTATATTAACGAAGCGGATATTGAATGGGGAACTTATAATACCGGTCAATTTGTTGATAAATTGGAGCAAATTCATATGCAGAAATATTATGCACTGTTTATGGTAGATATGCAACAATGGTATGAGTACCGCCGAACCGGACATCCTTATTTACCTAAAGGTCCGGGGCTTGCAAACGGAGGTGTGATGCCCGCACGTATGACTTATCCGGTATATATTCAGTCTACCAACCCAACAAATTACCGTTTAGCTGTAGCCTCTATGGGTGGCGACGAAATTAATACACAAGTATGGTGGCAAAAACCCTAATCTGTAAACAGCTTTAAAATCATTAACATGAAAAAAATTATCATATATAGCTTTGTTTTAATCTCAATTTCCGTTTGGATGATTGGATGTAAAAAGCAGAATTACCCTGGTGGAGAAGTAAGTCCTTATTTACCCATCTTCGATTTAAGAGGGCTTTACAAAGGATCGGATATTACTTTAAGTCCCGAAAATATGTACGGTTCCAGCAGCATTTCTGCTGTGGTGGTTTCAGATCATTCTGGAAAAAACCTTCCTGCAGGGTTATTAATTGTCCAGGATAAAAAACGTTTATCTCAACTTAGAGGTATTGCCATTCCAATCGGTGCTGATGCTGCCAAATACGTACCCGGCGATTCAGTTGTGATTAATGTTACTGGTGGTGTGTTGGGTCGCGTAGATGGAATTTTGCAAATTAAAGGCATTTCTCCAGGCGCTGTAAACCGGGTGGCACAAAACAAACCTATTGCCAAAAACAGGGTGCCAAGTAGTTTTATCCTGGCAGACCCAAATAAATATGAAAGTACGCTATTAGCAATTGTAAAAGGCGGGTTTAATCCGCTTCCAACACCTACAGATGTGTTATCGGGCAACAAAACGTTGAATGATGGATTTGCTGATATTACCTTGCACACCGAGGCAACAGCGACCTTCGCGAACAACCCGTTGCAATTCTCGGCAAATTATTACGGTATCTTATTTAACAAGGTCAGCTCAACAGGTACACTAATTCCAGAACATCGTATGAGAACAGCCAGCGATGTCATTACTTTAAGTTCGACTCCAGAGATTCCAGATTTTATCATCTCGGGATGGATTCCTGATCCGAGAGGAACCAATGCGAACAATAACTACATTCAGTTTATTGCCACAAGAGATATCAACTTCGCGGTAACGCCATTTTCTGTAGTGACCACAAATAATGCGGGTGCTTCAACGCCTGCAGGTTTTCCTGCCAATGGATGGGCAACTGGAGGCTTGCGTACATACAAATTTAATTTGACAACTGGTTCTGTTAGAAAAGGTGGTTATTTTTATGTAGGTGGAACAGGTAGAACAATAAACAGTACGGGCTCAACGCCAATACCTACCGCTCAATATATAAGAGGTATAAATTATTCTACAACGGCTGGAGACGGATTTGGCGCTATAACCAATACACTGCTCGCTAATAGTGGAAACGCCTATGGAATTGCCGCTTTTAGAGGTACTACCGTAACTGCAACAACCAGACCGATTGATGTGGTATTTGTTCATAATGGTGGAAGTTTATTTACACCAGGACCTCCTGCACAAGGTTATCGTATTGCCAATAATGATTTTTACGATGTTTACGATCCTTTAGAAGTTGATCCTGCAGATCCTAATAAAGGTTTTCAGCCTTTCTATTTACAGGGCACCAACACCATCAGATTTAATTATCATGATAACTCGGTTGCCGACCTTGGTTGGTTTTACAAAGCTGGTGGTATTTATAGCGTTACACTTGGTAAGTGGGTAAAAGCCAGAGATATGAAATATATTATCTTACCTAAAGATAATTCGCCGGCAAACATGTCGATAATTGAAGATGATAATATTGTATTACGTGTGAATGCTGCAACAGGTGTAGAAATTGGGCGTGACACTATACCGCCAACCAGAATTAGATAAAATTATCCAAATAAAAATGATGCTCAAAAGAATAATAAGTTTTGGGCATCATTTCAATCAAAACTTTCGTATCGTGGCTTAGCATAATTGCTTAGAAAACCAATTAATTCCACAATCATCCTTCAATAAACAATGAACAGAAGATCATTTATCCAAAAAACTGGTTTATTAACCACTACTTTATTTGTTAGTTTAAAATCTTATTCTGCCTTTTCTCTGCTAGATGCAGATGGTAAAATAAGCGGCCGAGTAACCAGTAAAGGAAAGGGCATTGCAAATGTTGTGGTTTCTGATGGATTCAGTGTGATCCAGACCGATAAAAATGGCGGTTACAACATCGAGGTTAATCCGTTAGCTACATTCATTTGGATCAGTACGCCATCCGGATACGAGTTTACCACTGATAGCCACCTGGCAAAATATTACGAAAAACTTGATGCTAAAACCGATCTAAATTTCGAGTTGAAGGAAATGAAGCAGAAAGATAACCGTCATAATTTTATTATCTGGGCCGATCCTCAGGTGAAAAATAAAACGGATGTAGAGAAGATGATGACGACTTCTGTTCCGGATACCAAAAAAGTAATCCAATCGATGGGTAATATACCCGTTCATGGCATCACGGTTGGTGATATTGTTTGGGATAGCCATGCGCTTTTTGCCGATTATAACCAGGCTGTGAAAGATATGGGCATTCCTTTTTTCCAGTGCCTGGGAAATCATGATATGGATTACAGGATGGGCGGCGATGAAACTTCAGACAAAACTTTCCAGGAACATTATGGCCCAACTTATTACTCGTTCAATAGGGGTAAAGCACATTATGTTGTAATGGATGATGTTCGTTATTTAGGAGAAGATAGGAAATATGATGGTTTTATTAATCAACGACAGCTGGATTGGTTGGCAAAAGATTTAAAGTTTGTAGCCAAAGATGCGCTCTTGATCATCAATAGTGTGTACGT
>NZ_AJLG01000241.1 GCF_000258495.1 Pedobacter agri PB92 | reverse complement strand
ATATAACAATCATCCAGATTTTCAGCAAACTACTGCCTTGCAGGGAGAAATTGGGATTGGAACCGGCGGTGTAACTGAAGCATTGAAAAACCGGGTGATCATGCCGGTTATGGAATTGAATAGTCAAACCCGCCATGTACTAGGACATGAGTTGGTTCACGCTTTTCAGTATCATATTCTATTGGAGAAAGATTCGATCAGTTTAGAAAATGTTGGCCAAACGCCACTATGGATGGTTGAAGGCATGGCTGAATATCTATCTATTGGCAAAAAAGATGCATTCACTTCCATGTGGATGCGTGATGCTATGTTGAACAGAGATATTCCATCGTTAAAAGATCTGACCAACTCCAACAAATACTTTCCATATCGCTACGGGCAGGCTTTCTGGACTTACATTGGATCGCAGTATGGAGATACAACCATTGTACCGTTATTTAAAAATACAGCCAAATACGGTTATGAAAATGCCATTAAATACACGTTCGGTTACGATGATAAGACATTATCGGGGTTATGGAAAAATTCCATTGATGCGCATTACAAGCCGATGTTAAAAGCCGATAGTTCGCAAATTAAGATTACCGGAACCAAAATCATCGATAATAAAAACGCAGGTAACATGAATGTGGCTCCTGCCTTAAGTCCTGATGGAAAGTATGTGGCCTTCATGTCTGAAAAAGATTTATTTGGTATTGATTTGTTTTTGGCTGACGCGAAAACTGGGAGAATTATCCGAAAGCTCACCAGCCAAATTTCTAATGGGCACATTGATGATTTTAATTTTATTGAATCGGCTGGTGCCTGGTCGCCGGATAGTAAGCAATTTGCATTCAGTATTTTCAGTCATGGTAAAAACCAGATGATGATTATCAATGTGGCAAATGGAAGTACCGTTTCGCAAACTGCAATGGAACAAGTACAACAATTTGGAAACTTAACCTGGTCGCCAAATGGAAAAGACATTGCGTTCTCGGGCATGGTGGAAGGACAAAGTGATATTTTTTCCTATAACTTGGATACAAAAGTGATTACGCAAATCACCAATGATGAATACTCTGATTATGCACCAAGCTTCTCTCCTGACGGAAAAAAGATTGTTTTCTCTTCAGATCGTGCCGCCATTCAAAATAAAAACATTAATGCGGTACTATCTATTAATCTGGCGATTTATGATATCGCCTCGAAAGCCGTAAGTAATTTGGATGTATTTCCAGGTGCGAATAATCTCAATGCACAGTTTTCCGCCAACAGCCAGAATATTTATTTTCTATCAAACAGAGATGGATTTAGAAACCTCTACAAATACAATTTTGCAGATAATACGGTAGATCAGTTGACCGATTATTTTACAGGTATTAGTGGTATCACCGAATTTTCACCAGCGATATCAGTATCTAATACAGATGATATTGTTTACAGCTACTATCGTTATCAGCGCTACACGCTTTACAATGCTCCGTTGAGTAGTTTCAAAGCCAAAAGAATTGGTAACCAGGAAGAAAACTTTGATGCAGCCATTTTACCACCGATGGAGAATTTCGGTGTAAATATCATCAATTCTAACTTGAACAACTTTGATAGGTTTGAAAAAATCATTGCTGATTCGATGAAAACTGTTGCTTACAGGCCGAAATTTAAGTTAGACTATTTGGCTAACAGTGGCGTAGGCGTATCTACGAGCAGGTTTGGCACAGGTGTTTCGGGCGGTATTGTTGGAATGTTCAGTGATATTTTAGGTACCAATCAAATCATCGCCAATATCTCGGTTAACGGAGAAATTTATGATGCGGGTGGTTTGGTAGGTTACATCAATCAAAAAAGCAGAATTAATTGGGGAGCCGCCATTTCGCATATTCCTTACGTATCGGGATTTAGTTCTTATGGTTACGAAAAGCTGCCCGCCGACAACAATACAAGCATTGACGCCTTGAGTGAGCGAACAGATATCATCAGAACTTTTGAAGATCAGTTGCAAATTTTCGGAGCCTACCCATTTAGTAAAAAGCACAGATTTGAACTTGGAGGAGCATTTTCTCACTATAGCTATAGGATTGACAGGTATAGTAATTATTACAACAACGCTGGTTATTACATTGGTTCAGATCGGAAACGGTTAGATAATGATCAGGCTACTTTAGATTATGGCGTACCTTTCAGGTCATTTACACTTTATCAACTTAACGCGGGCTTTGTTGGCGACAATTCGATATTTGGCTTAACCGGACCTTTAGACGGTTTTAGATACCGGGTGGCCGGAGAAAAATATTTTGGAACCTACAACTTTGCTGGTGCGACAGCAGATTTAAGAAAATACTGGAGGTTGAAGCCTGTAACCGTTGCGGCCAGATCTTATAATACTTTCAGAATTGGTAAAGATGCTGACCGCCTGTATCCAATGTACGTGGGTTATCCTTATTTAATTAGAGGTTATGAATCAAATTCAATCTACAAAACAACTTCAGCGCAATCTTCAGAATCTTTTGACATCAATCAATTAACGGGAAGTAAGATTGCTGTATTCAATTTTGAATTGAGATTACCCTTCACCGGACCTAAAAAATTGGCTGCAGTTCCATCAAAATTATTATTTAGTGATTTAAACCTATTTTTTGATGCAGGTTTGGCATGGACGAACGATACTAAAGTGAAGTTCAAAAGCGAACCAACATACACAACAGAGGTTGTTAAAGATGCAAACGGTGTTCCCGTTGTTGATAGCCAAGGAAAACAGGTTACTTATCAGGCAACCAATGAGCGTGTGCCGGCGATGAGTGTAGGTATATCGCTGCGTGTTAACGTGTTTGGTTATTTTGTATTGGAGCCGTATTATGCAATACCTTTCCAACGCAAAGATGTTAAAACTGGTGTTTTCGGTTTAACCTTCGCTCCTGGCTGGTAAGTTTTATGATATGGTTAATGCCATTGTAAATTAAAAATTATAATATGAAGAAGATTGCCTTAATAGTTCTGATGTCTTTTAGGCTGATGTCAATGGCTCAAAATGTAACTGAGCCGGTTAACAATCCAAAAGAATGGTCGCAAAAAACCGAACCATTTAGAATAGCAGGCAATCTTTATTATGTTGGCACTTATGATTTAGCTTCCTATTTAGTTGTAACGGATCAAGGTAATATTTTAATCAATACAGGATTAGCCAATTCATTGCCTATTATTAAAGAGAACATTAAAAGTTTAGGTTTTGATTATAAAGCCATCAAAATTCTGTTACTCACTCAGGCGCATTTCGATCATTTGGGCGCTATGGCTGATATTAAAAAAGAAACAGGTGCAAAACTCTTTGTTGATGAAAAAGATGCAAACGAACTCAAAACAGGTGGCAAATCTGATTATGAGCTTGGTAAATATGGTGTTACCTTTAAGCCCGTTACACCAGATCGTTTGCTTAAAGATAACGAACAAATCAAGTTAGGGAGTACGATCATTACTATGCTTCATCATCCCGGTCACACCAAAGGATCTTGCAGTTTTTTGTTTAATACAAAAGATGGAGCCTCAACCTATAAAGTTTTGATTGCTAATTTCCCTTCGGTTATTGTAGATAGAAAGTTTTCAGAGATAAAAGATTATCCAAATATTGAGCGAGATTACATTCAAACTTTTAAAGCAATGAAAAATATTGACTTCAATTTGTGGGTAGCATCACATGCCAGCCAATTCAATCTTCATGATAAACGTAAACCTGGCGCAGTTTATAATCCAAAAGTTTTCATGAATAAGAATGAATACTTTGAAAAGATTAATGAATTGGAAAAGAGTTTTCTTAAAAAAGTTTCAGAATAGTTTTTCCATCATTGCGTAATCGACTTCTCACCCATTGAAGCAATATCGTCTGTGAAATTATTTATCTGAATGGGATTGCCAGGGTCCGATGAAAAATGGAAAACCAATAACGATTTTTATAAAAACTAAATTATATCAAAGGCAATAACAAACAATGCCCAGATCATTTTATCTATTTACGACAAACTCGTAAAAGCCAACTTCACCTGGTTAGTGATATTTCTATGCAACAAAATATTCTCGAAATCTAAACCAATGGTTAAATCTATCCAATCAGGATTACAAGACCTTACCAATCTCTCCTTTTGCACCCGGGTAAAGCGGCTGATCACTTTGAATCTGGCCAGTGCTTGAGCTTCAGTTTTGAACTCCTCGAAATAAACCAAACGCGTCAATTGCTTTCCATTATCAAAAAATAAGTTTGGCATCTGCTTATAAAAATCTAATGTTTTAATTAAATCAGAACTCATGCCAACATGCATGCTTGTACGGTTTCTGTCAGTAACGATGTAAACAAACTTTTTCATAAAAAACGGATTATCGAATTAAAACTAAACTATTTAGTATATCCTCTTGCAATTCAAAATAATATTACTAACTTTATGAGCATAAAATTACTAACTATTTTAGTAATTCCAAATTTATTTTAAAATTTATTTTTATGTCGAATATTTCAAATAATTTAAAGTACCTCAGGAAGAAAAAAGGTCACACACAGCAGAATTTCGCTGATATTATGGAAATTAAGCGTTCGCTAATTGGCGCTTATGAAGAAGACCGGGCAGAACCAAAATATGAATTACTAAAAAAAATAGCAGAATATTTTGATCTAACTATAGATGAATTTATCAACGAAAAGATTAGCGACAGCTGGAAACCAAAGCCTAAAAGCTCTGGTTCGAATTTAAGAGTGCTCAGCATTTCTGTTGATCAAAATGATAAAGAGAACATTGAATTGGTACCAGTTAAAGCCAGTGCCGGTTACTTAAATGGTTTCTCCGATCCACAATATATAAGTGATCTTCCTAAATTTCAGCTTCCGTTAGCCGCATTAAGACAGGGAACTTTCCGTGCTTTTGAAATTATGGGTGATAGTATGTTACCAGTGCAACCAGGAAGTGTAATTATTGGTGAGTACCTCGACAACTGGAACGAGGTAAAAACCGGTGAAACTTATGTAGTAATAAGTAAAAACGAAGGTGTTGTGTATAAAAGAGCGGGCAATCGTTTTAAAGAAAATAAAGATTTAAAACTTATATCTGATAATAAGGTCTATGATCCTTACACCATCGCGGCTGATGACATTCTTGAAATCTGGAGAGCAAAAGCTTATATCTCTACATCACTCCCTGAACCGGCACCTGACCCAACGATGGAGACCCTAACACAGATGATGGCGCAAATGCAAAAATCTATTTCGCAGCTTAATAAAAATTAACACTTTTTAACTTATTCTGATTAAACTGTTTTGCAAAATTCATATCTATTATAAAACAAACACATAAAAAAAATAGACATGAAAAAAGCGATTTTAACAATAGCAATTGCGGTGATGGGTTTAACTGCTGCATTTGCTCAAGACTCAACAAAAAGAGTTAGAAAACCAATGCCAAAAATGACTGCCGAACAGCGGGCTGAAAAGGCAACAGCGAGATTAGAAAAAGAACTAAGTTTAACTGCTGATCAGAAAACCAAGATTTATGCAATCGAGTTAGAAAATGCCAAAAAGGTTGATGCTTTTAGATCTCAAGATCAGGCAGACAGGAAAGAAAAGATGAAAGAAGGCAGAGCAACAATGCAGGCTCAAAAAGCTAAAATCGATGCCGTATTAACAGCAGAACAAAAAACTAAACTGGAAGCAGTAAGAGCAGAAGCCAGAGAGAAGGGTGAGAAAATGAGAAAAGGAATGGGCCGAAGAGATAGAGATAAAGCTCCGATAGTTTCAAATCCGCCAGCACAAGGCTAAGAAGATATCAAAAGGTTAAATATTCGATAAAAAAA
>NZ_AJLG01000240.1 GCF_000258495.1 Pedobacter agri PB92 | reverse complement strand
GGTTATCACTTTTCATTTCAAATAATACTATATGGTAAGACAGGAACATTGACTAGCATTCTTACTTTGTTGACGATCATAGACTTATCATAGGAAACCTTTTTAAAATCTGGATAAGGATTTATTCAAAACTTAATTTTTTAATATGTCGGGTGATATGTCACCCAGTTCAGTTGAACCTATCGGGAATACTTGTTTATTTTTTCAAATTGGAGTATTTAATCGATATGCCTGAATCACTGTAAAGCTTGTTAAAGTATTACTTAAGAAGTTTAATAGCCCTTACGGGCTATTTTTCTATTTATGTTTTTAAGTTACGTTTGTGTACTAGTTTATTTTAAGTGAATAAATAGCTAGATTAAACTGCCTACCCGAGCTATACTGTTTTGTATTTAGTTAGTTTTTACCAATTCTTTAGCTGTAGTTCTTTCTTTCAGAATCATTTTTCTCTAACTAATTCTTAAATCAGTATCTGTAAAATTATGCGTATTATGATCTTTATCGACAGAATTAAGGATAGGCTTCTAAATATCATGAAAAATAAATTTTTTGGTAAAATGTATTTAGGAAAGCGATTATCCAAAACCGTTTGGGAACAGCAGTTTACATCAGGCTATTGGGATTATCTTTATTCTGATGATGAAAAAGGACACTATCTAACTATTTGTGAATTATATAAGCGGTTTAAGCCGGGTGGAAAAATCCTTGATGTAGGTTGCGGTCAAGGCGTTCTTTATTATTATATATCTGAAAATGTTAAATCCGATGTTGATTATTTCGGATTGGATATTTCTTTAGAGGCAGTAAAAATAGCTCAGCAAAGATTTGGAAGTGAAAGATTTATGCAACTGGATTTTGACAGGGCGAAAGTTAAAAATAAATATGACGTGATTATTTTTAATGAAACTCTTTACTATTTTGAACAACCTATTCAAATCATAGAGCAATCAATTTTTTTGAATTTAAATTCAAACGGATATTTTATAGTATCTATGTTCGATTTGCATGCAAACACCAAGATTTGGGAAGAGCTTTACAATAATTATAAATTTTTGGAAACGAGAACTGTAATGAACAGTAAAGGACAAAAATGGAGGGTATGTATTTTTATGCCTTGACTATTAAGATAAATATGATCTTAAGCAATATCTAACAAAGCATAGAAGTCGCCGTAATTAACTCAATGTGGCAGATACTGTTGAAAGATGGACATCTCATATCGTAAATCAGACTTGGGATTTAATTTGCTATAAGTATTTCAAGAATGATTACAATTTGGCAGATTAATTTCGTAACTGAAAATTGGATATTCATATTGAATAGGTATTTTGGTTGAAGAGATATGCATTGTTAGCTTTTTATAATGCATTTGTATTATTTTTTAGTACAAAGGGGCTATATAACAATTCGCTAAAATCCCCTAATTTTACTTCCAGAGTTAAATCACGGGACGATTTAGAACACTCATTTTTAATAGTGAGGCACGTACTCTGGATAGATACGAGTTATAACGAATTAAAGCCACTCAAAATAGTTGGGTGGTTTTTTTTTGTTTGCGGTTTAACAATCTGTATACTTTTTTGTTATATCATCTAGTGACCTTGTTGAGCTGATCAATGAGTTGTATTTGGTGTGCTTAATGATAGTGTACCATTGATATCATGCAGAAAAAACACTTTTTTCATTACATTTTTTTTACTAAAAAATAGTTGAATGGGCTGGAACTTACAACAATATTATACAGATTTAATTGAGTTTAGGGCTAAATACTCCTACAAGTGTGACTTAGTGGAATACGCAATTTCAGATTCAAATCGAAGTAAAGCTTTTATCCTTAAAAAACTATCACAAAAAATGGATGTTGAGTTCGAGAAGTTAGTTCGAAAGCATTATTTCCAGTCTTTGAAGAGGAAATTAAGTTCTATTGTGTCAATTCCTTTCTTAAGTGTGGTAGAATCTGGTGTTTTTGATTTTATCGTTTAATATGACGATCGTCCTGAATTTATAAAGTCTATAGTTAAAAAAAAAATGTTTGGACAGTTTACCGCTATCGTGGGTAGTGATAATATAATTTAGGAGCCTAATAATATGCTAAGTCTTTGATTGCAATACTTATATTTGCAGAATAAAATATTTATATAAACTTGCAGACCGTATCTCAGCTGAAAAAGGGCGAATTAAAAGGAGCTGTTTCTGTAAAAATTTCGGAAAATTTAACTGAATTCCCCGTTGAACTTTTTGAGTTGGAAGATACGCTCGAATATCTTGATCTATCTTCGAATAAGCTATCAAATTTGCCCTACGATTTTTATCGCTTTAAAAGCCTCAGGATATTTTTTGCTTCAGATAACTTATTTACGACTTATCCTGAAGTTTTGGGAAGATGCGATGCTTTGGATATTGTTGGATTTAAATCTAATAATATTAAGGTCATTCCAGCATCGGCACTTCATCCAAATTTACGGTGGCTTATTTTGACCGGCAATAAAATTGAGGCTCTGCCGCCATCGATTGGTAATTGTAAAAGAATGCAAAAACTGATGCTCGCCGGGAATCAGTTAACCTCTCTGCCTGAAACATTAGCGAACTGCAGTAATTTATCCCTACTTAGGATAGCTGCAAATCGAATCACAGAATTACCAGAATGGCTGTTAGGTTTGCCAAACTTAGCCTGGCTTGCGTTTTCAGGAAATCACTTTAAGCAGGATTTTACTTTTGCAGATGCTCAAGAATTAAATTTTGAACAATTTAACTTAAAAGAATTACTTGGTGAAGGAGCCTCCGGTACGATTTATAAAGCTGAAAGATCGAATGGTGATGCGATTGTAAATGTTGCCGTAAAAATATTTAAGGGCAATGTTACGAGTGACGGTTATCCTGATGATGAGATGAACGCTTACATCGCCGCAGGTAGTCATCCAGCGCTTGTTGGTTTGCTAGGTAAGGTGAATTTTTCAAAGGAAAAGAAAAGGGGTTTAGTAATGAATTTGATCCCTGAAGATTTTTTTAATTTGGGAGCACCGCCAAGTTTAGAAAGTTGTACCAGAGACATTTTTAATACTGGGATTGGATTGTCAAAGTTGCAGGTATTAAAAGTTGCGAACTCAATGGCATCAGTAGCTCAACAGCTTCATGCCAGAGGAATAATTCATGGTGATTTATATGCGCACAATATCCTAATCAATGAAAATGGAGAGACGCTATTTGGAGATTTTGGAGCTGCCTCATTTTACGATAAAAACAATGCTGTCGTCTCAGTTTATTTAGAGAAGATAGAAGTTAAAGCATATGGCTATCTTCTTGACGATTTGCTAACCATTTGCGTGGAGGAAGAAAACCCATCTCTTATTGAGTTGGCAAGGCTGCGTGACTTGTGTTTATCGTCACAACATGCTGAACGCCCAGGCTTCGACGAAATTGTAGAAAGCTTGACGGCGTTATCCAACTAAATACCTGCTTCTTCTTTAACTGCTAACTGACCACAGGCGGCATCGATATCTTTACCACGGCTACGGCGAATATTGGTATTGATGCCCTGACTTTTTAGATAGTTAGAAAATGCATCTATTTTGTCTCCCTCTGCATTGGTAAAATCGGCAAATGAAATAGGGTTGTACTCAATAAGATTTACCTTGCAAGGAATGTGTTTGCAAAATTTAGCTAAATCCATCGCATCTGATATTTCGTCATTAAAATGATTGAAGACAATATATTCGTATGTTACCGGATTTTTTGTTTTGGCGAAATAGTATTTTAATGCATCAGCCAATGCCTTTAATGAATTTGCTTCATTAATGGGCATAATTTCATTACGCTTTTTATCATCAGCAGCATGAAGTGATAAAGCAAGGTTAAATTTAGCGCCATCGTCACCAAGTTTTTTAATCATTTTAGCGATACCGGCAGTAGAAACTGTAATACGCTTATAACTCATGTTTAAGCCATCAGGAGCCGTTATCCTTTCAATTGATTTAAGCACATTAGCATAGTTTAAAAGCGGTTCGCCCATGCCCATGTACACGATGTTAGTTAAGGGATTATTATAGTTTTGCTTGGCCTGCTTATCAATCAATACAACCTGGTCATAAATCTCATCAGCATTTAAATTACGCTTACGATCCATGTAACCGGTTGCACAGAATTTACAAGTTAAACTACAACCTACCTGCGAACTCACGCATGCAGTCATCCTATCTTCCAGCGGGATCAAAACTCCTTCTACGATGTTCCCATCGGCTAAGCGAAAGGTGTTTTTAATGGTATGATCGTTACTAAACTGAGAGTTGTTAACTTGAACAGCATTTATTGAGAAACTATCATTTAATGTTTTGCGCAATTCTTTAGAAAGATTGCTCATGTCATCAAACTTAGTTGCCGATTTTTCCCACAGCCACTGGTAAATTTGCTTTGCCCTAAACGCAGGCTGTTGCATTGCGTTTAAGTGTTGTTGCAACTGAGGCAAATCCAGTGAGCGAATATCGATTTTTTTTGCTGTTACCATTTGCTGCAAAGGTACTCAAAATGCCATTAAGCTGAAAGCATAAAAAGGAAAGCAAATTACTAAGAGTCAGAATTTTACAATTGTCAGGCTATCTGCCTCTTTGCCTGGTATTTGATTTTCCTGAAGATTTACCCTTTACTGGCTTCGAATTTCTCGAAGATGAAGCACCTCTCGCAGGAGCTTTACCTGAAGAGTGTGAAGCTGATTTTTTCCCGGCTCCGGATTTTGTTGCGGGCTTACCAGGCTTGAACGTTTTTTTCGGTTGTTCTTTTTTAAGCTCTGGAATCTCTTCCCAGGAGTTGGTTTTCTTTTTGGTGTTTTTGGATTTTGAGGCTACTTCAGATGATGATTTTTCGACGCTATTCATAATGCCTCTCATTTCATCTTCATCCAATTCACGAAACTCTCCTGTTGGAATACCCTTTAAATTGATATTCATAATTCTGGTGCGTTCTAACTTTGTCACTTCGTAGCCAAAGTGCTCACACATTCTGCGAATCTGCCTGTTTAAGCCCTGAATCAAAATGATATTAAAAACAAAAGTACTTACCTGGTGTACTTTGCATTTTCGGGTATTAACACCTAGTATGGGTACGCCGTTGCTCATTTCGAAGATAAAATCTTCAGTAATCGGTTTGTTCACCGTAACAAGGTATTCTTTTTCGTGTTTATTTCCTGCTCTTAATATTTTGTTAACGATATCGCCATTGTTGGTTAAAAAAATCAGGCCAGAAGAATCCTTATCTAATCTTCCAATTGGAAAGATACGCTCACTGTGGTTTACATAATCCACAATATTATCTTTAACGTTTGATTCTGTGGTACTGGTAATTCCTACAGGTTTATTGAAAGCGAGTAAGATAAAATTTGATTCTTCTTTAGGCTCGATGTTATGGCCATTCACCATCACCTTATCTCCGGCAAAAACCTGATCGCCAATCTTGGCCCTCTTGCCATTAATGAAAACATTTCCTTTCTCAATAAACCGGTCAGCCTCACGGCGAGAACATAATCCACTTTCGCTGATAAACTTATTTAAACGGGTTGCAGTATTATTGTTCATGCTACAATTTTACGGAAATAAATTTGTTTAATTCAGCTGGATTTGCTTTTCAATAACCATTCAGGTTTGAGCATAGATGCTAGTTCCGGAATTTTGCTCCAGGCATTCCACGCCGCAACCAGTATGTATCTTGCCTCTGATGCATATGTCATCCGGATTCTAAAATAATTAAGCTGAGCGCTAAAAACTTTGATCATCAGCACTTGGGCCGTAGCTGCCAGGAATAGGAATATCCAACAATCTTAAATAAACACCAAGTTGAGCCCTGTGATGTGTGGTTTGGCTAAAGGCAAT
>NZ_AJLG01000239.1 GCF_000258495.1 Pedobacter agri PB92 | reverse complement strand
TATGTAGCATACGATTTAAAAATACCAATCAGGCAGCAATAGGCAAATTGAATGCTTTGGCGATTAATGCTACACAGCAATTTAATATTCGCACCGTATTGTTAACGGCCAATTCAGCTCAGGATGCAGAGGCTTTCGTTAAACAAAATAACCTGTTTTCAGAAGTGTTTTATGCCGATGCGGTTCCATTGAAAAGTATGGTTAGGGCTAATCCTGGTGTGCTATTGCTGAAAAATGGTGTGGTAATAAATAAATGGCATTTCCATAATGTGCCTACTTTTGATCAGCTCAGTAGAAAATATTTCGATAAATAATGATTGGATATGCCATAAAAAAAATGTTGTATGGATTGCTGGTTATGGCCGGCGTGGTACTCGTTGTTTTTGTGCTGTTTAATATTTTGCCTGGCGATCCGGCAAGGATGACAATGGGTCAAAGAGCGGATGTGCAATCTTTGGAAGCTGTTCGGAAAGAATTCGGTTTAGATCGATCGAAACCAATGCAATTTGTGCTGTATGTAAATGATTTATCGCCAATTAGTGTATTGGAGAATGATAGTATTACGCAAGCCAAATACCACTATGCAAAAATAATCAACTTCGATCAAAAGGCATTGGTAATTAAATGGCCTTATTTGCGTAGTTCTTACCAAACCAAACGCGATGTTACGGCAATCCTTTCTGAAACCGTTCCCAATACTTTTATCTTGGCACTCACTGCGATGATTTTTGCCACGATTATTGGTGTGTTTTTGGGTGTTCTTTCAGCTGTCTACAAAGATTCCTGGATCGATAAATCAGCAAACGCTTTTGCTATTTTAGGTATTTCTGCCCCCTCATTTTTTGCCGGAATTATTATTGCCTGGCTTTTTGGATTTGTACTTAGCGACTTCACGGGACTGAAAATGAGTGGTAGCTTGTATTCTTATGATCCTTTTAGTGGAGAGATTTTGACTTTAAGAAACCTTTGGTTGCCAATGATTACTTTGGGGTTGAGGCCACTTGCAATAATTGTTCAATTAACAAGAAGTGCCATGCTTGATGTACTGGCGCAGGATTATATTCGCACAGCCAGGGCAAAAGGTTTAAGTAGAAATGCAATTATTTATAAACACGCATTAAAAAATGCTTTAAATCCGGTAATTACTGCAATTTCCGGTTGGTTCGCATCTCTGTTGGCCGGTTCATTTTTTGTGGAATATATTTTTGGATATAACGGCTTGGGGAGAACGACAGTAAGCGCACTGGAAATGTCTGATTTTCCTGTTGTAATGGGATCGATACTATTTATTGCCTTTGTTTTCGTGGTGATTAATATCCTTGTGGATATTCTTTATGCATATGTTGATCCAAGGGTGAAATTAGCATAATAAAAAAAAGAATAAATTAAAAGTATGAAGATTTTCCTGATCGGATACATGGGTTGTGGTAAAAGTACAAAGGCTAAACAGTTGGCGCATCGTTTGGATTGTCCGGTGATAGATCTTGATGCAGAGATCGTAAATAAATCTGGTAAAACCATAGCGGAGTTTTTTGAGGCTTATGGTGAAAGTGGTTTCAGAACGTATGAAAGTGAGATGCTTAAAACTTTTGATTATCCATCAACTTCTGTGGTGGCAACTGGCGGAGGTTTACCCTGCTTTTTTGATAATATGGAATGGATGAACTTAAACGGACAAACAGTTTATCTTCAAATGGAACCTGCCGCTTTGGTTTCCCGTTTGCACAACCGCCAGAAGCGCCCATTGATCAAAGACCTGGATGATGAGCAGCTGCTGGAGTTCATAAAAGTTAAATTAAAAGAGCGAGATCCGTTTTATACAAAAGCCAAGTTAATTGTTGATGCTTTTGATTTGGATGCCGAAAAATTAGAAGAAGCAATCAGTAGAAATAGTTAATTCGATAAATTCTGATCAATTATTTTTGCAGATAGTAGTGCCAGGGGTATTCCTCCGCCAGGATGAACACTTCCTCCACAAAAATAAAGTCCCTTAATTTTCGAAGAAAAGTTTGGGTGTCTTAAAAAAGCGGCAAACTGACTGTTCGAACTATTGCCATAAAGAGATCCCTGGAAAGAACCTGTCTTGGTCTCAATACTCCGTGGGTCGAGAATTTGCTCACAAATAATATTTTTCGTTAGATCTATTTTTAAGATACCACTTATTTTTTTGAGAATATTTTGCCTGGTTAGGCTAATCAGTTCATCCCAGTTTTGATCCTCATTTGCAGGAACATTTATCATTACAAACCAGTTTTCACTGTCAGCTGGTGCATCTCGTTTGATGTGTTTGGAAGTGATATTGATGTATATCGTTGGATCCTGATCAATGGTTTTGTCTTTCCATATGCCGTCAAACTCAGCCTTGTAATCTTTGGCGAAAAGAATATTATGCAAACCCAATTGAGGATAGGTTCCTTTTACACCCCAATAAAAAATTAAAGCAGAACTGCTTCTTTGCTGTGCCAGCAATTTTTCTGGTGCTTTCAAATTTTTTAATAGGTTTCTATAAGTAAACCAAATGTCGAGATTGGAAATAATTACTTCTGCTTTATATAACTGATTTTTGCACTTAATTCCTGTTACCTCGCTTGTCTTACCTTCAGCCTGATAAATGATTTCTTCGACTTTGGCATTGAAGTGAAATTTTACGCCTAAATCCTGTGCTAATTTCAAAAGTGACGTCGTGATGCTAAACATTCCCTTCTTTGGCAGATATGCTCCAAAATGATATTCAAAATGAGGAATTACATTTAAGGTTGCTGGTGCCTGGTAAGGATTTGAGCCATTGTAAGTTGCATACCTGTTAAACAACTGCGCAATTCTTTTATACTTTAAAAAAATGCTGATTAGCCTTTGCCTGTGTTCTGAAAGCATCGATTTTACCAAATCGAAATACTGATTTAAGTGTATCCCAGTGTAAATAGCTTTTAATTTTATGAAGTGATCTTTGTAAAAATACCTGGTTGGTTACTTCGTAAATCGTTTGGCTTTTTTTGATAAAGTGATGAATTTCTTTTGCGCTTGAACGTGTTTTTTGATCAATTTCATTAGCAAATTTATCCAAATCGGCATGAGCAATCAGCTGCAGTCCATCTTCGTAAAAATACCGGCAAACCTCATCTAATTTTTCATACTCAAAGTAATCTTGTGGATTTTTTCCAGCCAGTTTAAAAAGCTCATCCACATATTGTGGCATTGTAAATAAACTCGGGCCTGCATCAAACCTAAAATCTTGCAAGTTTATTTCAGCCAGTTTTCCCCCGGGAGCATCATTTGCTTCGAAAACCTCCACTTGATAACCCTTTACAGACATCCGGATCGCAGCGGCAATTCCTGCAATTCCTGCTCCGATAATTATTGCTTTTGGTTTAGGCATGGATTTATTTCAAACCCTCCAAATAAATTTTTGTTTGTTTTTCAACTTCGTTTGTGGCGAATTTTATGGCCGATCCTACACGGGTGGTTTCGGCTTTAACCGGCATTTTGTTGATGGTTGCCAAAGCATCAACATACCATTTACTCCAGGTAGCGATGATATGTTTTTCATCAGTCACAGCCTTACCTTTTGCAATGGCATCTTTGCTCAGCTCAAATTCAGTTTTTAATCTGGCCAAAGCATCATTTTTTACCTGTGAGACGGTTGCTGTTGCTGTTTGTTCATCTGCAGAAATTAAACTGTAGGCGGCAGTTAGGCCGCTAATTCCAACGTTTTTCATCTCAACGGCCGAAACCTTATCAATCCTGTCGTTGTCGGTGTGGTAAAAAACATCGGTAAAATGCCACATTAATAAACCTGGAATTTTACTTTGCAAAAATGGAGTATGGTCACTACCGCCTTCAAATGGATTAAAATTAACTGTCCAGTTCGCAAATTTGCCTTGTGCTTTACAGATATCAAAAATAAAGTCGTTAAAGTAGTGTGGGAAAAGATCTTTTTCGGTCACATTTCCAGCGCCCCATTCCGTGTGTTTATCCGTTCCCCTGGTCCAGATGGCAGATGGATCAGGCATTTTTTCAATCAGGAATGAACCTCCGGTCTTTTTGGTGTCTTCGCCAACCATATCCAAACTCATTCCCCACATGATGCCTTTTGCCCGGCTGGTATCTTCCACAATATATCTTCTGGTTGATACAATTTCATCGCCCCACAAAAAAGTTAAAGTGCGTTGCGGTACAATTTTTTTGGCCTGATAAAGCTCTGCAGTAAGCCTGGCCATTTCAGCTAATGTGCCTACTCCACTGGCATTGTCATTAGCCCCAGGCTCTTGTACATGGGCACTGAAAACGAAACGCTCATCAGGTTTTATGCTTCCTTTTACATTCGCTACAATGGTTAGCTCTTCGGAAGGATAAATTTTGGTTTGAATAGAAACTTTCAACTTTATGGAGCCTTTTGAGCAAGCGGCCTTAAGTTTTTCTTTCGCAGCAAAAGATAGAAGTAAGGTCCAAACCTCACTATTGGCTTTCATGCTTCCAAACTGAATGGAAGTTTGATGAACTTCGGGTTGTGTATACCTGGGCATGGCATATCCTAACACACCAATTGCACCAGCATTGGTTGCTAGTTGCAGTAGCCTGGAAGGATGATTTTCGGAAAATACTATTTTGCCTTTAAGATCGAGTTTTGCCAAATCAGCTGCTGATGTTTTCTCAAGAAAAACTACTTCAGCGGTAACGCCATCTGCAGTGGTAGAGCCGCAATTTATCGGAATCATGTTGCGGTTCGTTTTAAAAGATATCAATGGCTGTGTTTCTCCAACAATATCAATATTTGCATCAACTGGCTCCCAGGTATTGTTTTTCATGGGGCGTTTTTCAATGCGGTAGGTAAGTGGCGCTTCCACTTCGTTTTGTTTTTGTTGTACAAAACCTGCCTTTTTTAATATGTTTTCTACATAATATATACTGGCATTGAATCCGCTGTTGCCAGGTACACGAAAATATTTTTCTACAAATGCTGTGGTTTCATAGGCATTTTTTTCGTTGAAGCCACTTCGCGTTAATTTAAAATATTCCTGAGTTGTGTTTTGAGCGTAAGTCGTCAATCCCGCTAAGAGCAGTGCAAAAAGTATCTTGATTTTCATTGTCAGTAATAAAGTCGAAAGATACTAAGAATATTCAATCTTGTTTAAGTGTATCGCTTTCCGGTTTTGTGTTTCAAACCTTCATCAACGGATAGCGGTCCTGATCCAACTACCCAAAACATGATGAGTAAGAAGAGTACGAGTACTGATAACCATAATTCTGAATTCGGTGCTGAAAATCCTGGCGTGAGGTTAACAAAAAATACGGCGAACAGCAAAATCGGAATTTGGATCACAGCTGCAAAACGCGTAACCAGACCGAGTGTGATTAAAATGCCCCCAACCAAATGCGCAAAAGCGACCACATGAATGCCGACACTAATCATCATCCCTGAAAAGCCAAATACATTGTTTTGAGTGATTAAATTTTGCAAAACAGATGTGTCGCTAATAAACGATACGCCTTTACCAAAGATAATTAGCCCAAGAACAATACGTAGATAATCGAGCCATTTCGCATGATGAACATCTCCCCAATGTTCAATTTTACGGATTACGTTCATGATGAACCTCCATTTTTAGTGAATGATATATTAAGTTACGAAATAATATCGGAAAAAGAATTAATGTATTGAAAATCAATAGTTCAGGTATTTAAAATATAATGAGACTAAAGTTTTAACTCATTGATGTAAAATTAACGTAAGTTTAATCTGTACCGTTTTGGTTTTCGGTATGAATTTTGTATTATTGTTAAAATAGATAGGTTTTTTATCATGAGCAAAGAAATATTAGAGTTTTCTGTACAAGTAGATGAGAAATTTGACCTAAAATTTAATTGGTTAGATGGCTTTTGGGGAGCCGCATTTAAATTTTTTGCAAAATAATTTTTCAAAATCAATTTTGTGCTGTCAGTTGGCTTACTGATCATAAATT
>NZ_AJLG01000238.1 GCF_000258495.1 Pedobacter agri PB92 | reverse complement strand
AAATTATCCGTGTAAGCAACTGGGACAAAAATGAGATATCGGTAGAGGCATCGATAAAAGTGAACGGTGTAGCGGCGAATGATGTTTTTTCCTTGTCAAACAGTGAAGCAGATGGCAAGGTATTGATTGAGAACAAAGTGGACATGGATAAAGTGCCCCAACGGTTTTACACGGTAGAAAATGGTGAGAAACAAATATTCGATAGCCGGGCACAAATGGAAGCCTTTATAAAGGAAAAAGGAAATACTGTCACTTCCAGCTACCAGACTAAAGACATCGAAATTTTAATCGACATTAAACTTCCGGCAAATGTGGTAACCAATGTAACAGCTACGTATGGTGTAGTGGAAGTTGCTGATTTTAACGGACCGATTACCATTGATGCTAAATTTGGCGGTATTGATGCCCGGTTAAGCCAGCAGCAGGTGGGTACACTTAAAATGACCAACCGCTTTGGTAAAATTTATACCAATTATAATTTTCAGCCCAACGAAGTAAAAGAACAAAGATTCTTCACTTCTATCGCCGCTCATCCTGGTAAAGGCGCCAGCTATGATTTTAATTCATCTTTCGGAAATATTTATTTAAGAAACCCTTAAGAAAATTCCGCCACCACAACCTGAGCAACCAATAGCCGGATAGAAATTAACTAATACTTCTTGCAAAATTTAGATGGAAACCTCGTTTACTAATTTGAACTTGTTTTAAAAGCACCAGAATTGGCAAAGGTTGTGGTGGCAATTTTTTGTTTGGCTTCCTCAATAAAGAAACCCTGATGGGATACCAGCCCATAGTAATTTTAATCAAAATCATATTTCTTTTGGAAACAGAGATTTGCTAATTGCATTCTCCATTCCGTTCATCAATCTTTTTGATGATGTAAGAAAGTATTTTAGCGTATACTACGTAGGCTACAAACACGTAAAAACCAAGTTGCAGTGCCGAATTGTTTGCTGTTACCGTTTTCAGCACATCGTTTTCGATATTTAAGCCCGAGAGCTGACTTTTTAAGATCCCGTTTAACCCAATATAAGTCATCGCAATACCGACTACCATTACATCGGCCATATCCCATTTGCCCAAATCAAAAGCCATAAAACGTAAAACCTTCTGGCTCCCGAATAGGTGTGCACAGGAAACATGGAGGGCTCTGGCGATGATCCTCAACAGCGGAAAAACAACCACGAAAATGAGCAGCAATACGCCAACCAATACCGCATCGGGTTTGGGTTGTTCAATCAAGGTTCCGATAATACCCAATATACTTTTACTCTGGAAAAATAGTACCTGATTAGTGAAGGCTAATTTATCACCCAATAAAGCAAACTCCATCGACTGGATACGGGCATCCACCTCAATAATGGGCGATGTAACACCAACAACCAGCAAAACCAGGGCGAACAGGAGCGACATCACAAATAATGGCACATGCAACCGTACCTGTTTACGCAGAAACAACCATAAAATGAGTGCAATGGATACACAGCCTAAAAGGCAAAGTCCGTTAAATGTAGTTTCTTTTTTAATTTGATCCAGTTTGGTTTTTACTACCTGATCAAAAGCATTCGCGTTATTGACGTGATATTTGTGGTAAATATTACGTTCTACAGTGCTGATGGTGGTATCGGAGCGATCATATGTTTGCTCTTCCAATTCATCCAGCTTGCTGTTGGCAATACCTTTGATGCGTTTCAGGCTGGAAGGGCTCGTAATTTTGACAACAATGGTTCTGGCGAATGACGGAACCTGGGCATGTAGTTCATCAACATCTACAAAGGTATTGAAGGCCAGCTTTTTTAATTTGCCGGCCAAACCCTTTTGCGGCCTGGTAATTTCGGCTACCGCTTTGTTAATTAACCCGTGTAATTGTTTTTCTACGCCTTCCCGCATTTCGGTTTTCTGCTTGGCGGTTAACTTAAAGCCTTTTACTCTCCGGTCTACCACTGCCGAGATTTTTTCTCCCCAACGGTCTACCGAGAAAATGCCAAAAGTAATGTTGTTCGATAAACTATAATCTTCCTTAATCGATTTTTGTTCGTAGGTAACTTGATGAAACTGGTAGCCAAAAAAAGCTGCGCCTATTAAAAGGATACTTAAAACGGCTATAAGCGCAAATGGAGCAAACTTGTTTGCTTTTGCAGGAATATCGGGAGTATTGGTTGTTGTTGCCATAAAATTAATCAAACCTGTTAATGGGCATCGTGTGGAGTAATGAACTTCAAAATGGTGGACAATATGAGTCCATAAAGTACAAAACTGATAAAGATGATATATCCTGGCTGTAATGCCGTATTGTTAGTGGTTAAGATGGTCAGCGAATCATTTTTGATATTCAAGGCCTGTAACTGTCCTTCCAGCAAACCGTTCAGGCCAATATAAGCCATCAATATGGCGATCACAATGACGTCGGCCATGCTCCATTTACCAGATTGAAAGGCAAAATACTTGATCACGCCGTTTTCTGCCAGCTTTTTGTTTCCTAAAAGGTGAATACCGGTTGAGCTCAGTTTTACCACCGGAAACAGGATACTAAATACCAGAATCAGTACGCCCACCAAAATCGAATCTATACCGGATTGACTGATCAGCACCATCACCACATCCATAATACTCTTGCTCTGGAAAAACAACACCTGATCTTTGAAAGTAACATGCTCCCCCAGTAACACGAAATCGAGCGACCGGATTCGGGCATCAACCTCAATCATGGAAGCGGTCAACCCGACAGCCAACAGCATAAAAGCAAATAACAGCGACATTACAAATAGGGTAACATGCAAATCACGGCGTTTCCGTAAGCCCCACCAAAATGCCAGCACCACCGCTACACAACCCAGCATCCCAAAAGAATAACGATAAGTTTGGGTACGGATTTCGGCCAGTGCTGCCACCAGCTTTTCGTTAAGTGAAGGCGTTGATGAAACTTTGTAACGGGCATACATGGCTTCTACTTCCTTGCGTTTAGCCACAAAAGCACTGTCTTTCATCTCTTCGCTGGCCAGTTCGTTAAATTCGCCAATGGCCATTTTACTAAGTTGGCGTTTGTTTTTAGGATCGTCTACTTCAGCAATAATCTTCCTGGCAAAACCCGGTACCTGTGCCCGGATGCTATCAGAATTCACGAAATTTTTGATGGCAAATTTTTGGATTTTTCCACTAATGGTTTTCTTTTTCTTGTTGACCAGTGCTTCTGCCTTATCAATAAGCGCCAACAGCACCTGCTCTACCTCCGTTTGCAGCACCTTCTTTTGCTTTTTCGTCATCTTCAGGTTACGAACCTGGTGATTGACAATTTTCGACACATTCTCTTTCCACTGTTGAACAGAGAAAAGTCCGAAAGTGATGTTATTAATGTTGGAGTAGTCTTCCTTAATGCGCTCCTGCTGATCGGAAAGTACATGCAACTTCCATCCGAAATAACCTTCGGCACCAAGCAACAAGGCAAGTGCGAGGATTAAAAGCAATTTAGGACGAAAGGAATTTCGTTGCTTTTGAGGGTTTTCTGATGTTTCCAAGCCTGTGGGTTTATAGGGTAATTTTGCTCCTTGTCCAAAACATCCATCATCTTTCCAGTGGTTAGATAGGGGATGATGTCAAATCTTTTGGTTAGTCGTTCGGCAGATAAAACCAATAATCCCTTAAAAAGGTTTTAAAAGGAAAGAAATTTTGTTTTGGTAAGATAGCGATGCCTCGATAGTTAATGCGGCAATATTATCCCTTAGGCCAAACAACCATTGGCGAATGGAACCAGATAGGCAATTCCTCCAAACGATCGGTCATCCCAAATCGATCGTCATTGCGAAGCCTGTTTTTCACAGGCTGTGGCAATCTCATCGTTTATAAAACTACTTTAAGCTTTATGCCTTAAGCTCAAATATCATCCTGAGCCTGTCGAAGGAAACACCAAAAATACCTCCCCGTCATTGCGAAGCCTGTTTTCACAGGCTGTTGCAATCTTATCTTTTACGCCATAAAACTTACTTTCAGCTTTATGCCTTAAGCTCAAATGTCATCAATGGCGATAAAAAACCATCGCTAATTAAACGTTTGCCGAAACTCAACTGGCGACATGTTCGTTTTCTTCTTGAAAAGTGTGCTGAAAGATTGTGCATGTTCAAAGCCCAACGCATAGGCAATCTCACTTACGGATAAATTTGTAGTTGATAACCTTTCTTTGGCCTGATCAATCAATTTCTGATGAATATGCTGTTGCGTATTCTGCCCGGTGTGTATACGAAGTAAATCGCTGAGGTAATTCGGTGAAAGATTCATCAAATCTGCAACATATTGTACCGTTAAAAGTCCACGGTTTTCTGCTTGCTGTTCCTGAAAATAATCATCAACCAATTGATCAAATTTTGCCAATAACTGGTGATTATTGTTTTTACGTGTAATGAACTGGCGCTCATAAAAACGATTGGAATAGTTTAGTAAAAGTTCAATCTGAGAAAGGATAATTTCCTGTGTATGCCGGTCGATATGCACACATTCTTTATTGATTTTATCCAGAATGGTAATCAGATTTTCCTCTTCTTCAGCAGATAGATGCAAAGCTTCGTTTACGGAGTAAGAGAAAAAACCATATTGATGAATGCTGGTGGCCAGGCTGTGTTTCAACAAAAAATCAGGATGAAAAATCAGCAGATAACCAGAACCACATTCTGTAGCTTGTAAATCGAGGTGCTGCACCTGATTAGGTGCCGTAAAGCTCAGCACCCCTTTATCGTAATCGTAATGCTGCTGGCCATACCTGATTTTCCCGGTGGCCTCCCTTTTTAAGGCCACACAATAAAAGCGGTTTACAAAACCTTTCCAGATTTCATCCTCCAAAAAAATACAATGATCGAGATTGATGACGCTAACCAGAGGATGCAAGGGCTCAGGGAGCGACAAAAGCTGGTGGAACTGGGAAATTGATTTGATGGCATTCATGCTGTAATTTATGAAATATGCAAAAAAGAAAAGCGGTTGCATTGTAAAAAATGCAGCCGCGGAAATGTAATTTAATCGATCAGGCCCATGCTAAATTCATCATAGGGTTTACCGGTATCGGTTCCAATCGGCACGATGCTTTCCAGTCTGGAAAGATCGGTTTCATTTAAATGGATCAGTGTGGCGCCCAGGTTTTGCTCCAGGTATTTACGGCGTTTTGTTCCGGGAATGGGAACAATGCCTTTACTCATGATCCATGCCAGGGCAAGTTGGGATGATGTTACATTCTTTTCTGCCGCCAGTGCTTCTATGGCTTTTACCAGTTCAATATTCTGATGAAAATGTGCTTCCTGAAAACGCGGAATTGCCCTGCGAAAATCATTCTCCGGAAGATCGTTGATACTTTTAATCTGGCCAGACAAAAACCCACGACCAAGCGGGGAGTAAGCCACAAAGCCTATGCCCAGATTGTTCAAAGTGCTTAACACACCCCGTTCTTCAACCGTACGCTCAAATAAAGAATACTCACTTTGAACAGCGGTAATGGGATGAACAGCATGTGCTCGCTTAACAGTCTCTGATGAAACTTCAGATAAACCGATATAACCAATTTTCCCTTCTTTAACCAATTCGCTCATGGCGCCAACCGTTTCTTCAATTGGCGTATTTTTATCCAGGCGATGCATATAGTACAGATCAATATAATCGGTATTGAGGTTTTTTAAGGAACGCTCAACAGATTTTTTCACGTAATTTTTTTGACCGTTAATTGCCCAGGTTACCTGATGCTGATCATCAATCTCCCAGCCGAATTTGGTGGCAATGATGTACTCGTTACGTTTTCCTGAAATGGCCTTCGCAATCAGTTGTTCGTTTTTAAAGGGCCCATATAAATCGGCTGTATCCAGAAAATTCCCGCCCAATTCCAGTGAGCGATGAATGGTAGCAATCGCTTCCTGTTCATCTGCAGGGCCATACATGTGGCCATCTTCAAAACCCGTCATGCCCATACAACCCAAACCCATATTCGAAACACCAATCCCTGGCTG
>NZ_AJLG01000237.1 GCF_000258495.1 Pedobacter agri PB92 | reverse complement strand
CTTTCAATGATGATGCCTTTAAGGTGATTTTCTTCTTTAATTACTCCTGCGCAGAAGGCGTAGAGCAATACCTCAACATCACTTTCCAAAAGCATTTCCAACCCTACATTTTTCACAGCTTCTGGCTCTACCAAAGTAAGGCTCATGTGCAAAGGGCAAGGCCGATGTTCGCTGGATGCATTTTTTCTTTTAATCTATCAATAAATTTCTGCGGCAGGCCTTTGATAATCTGGTTTCCTTTTTGACCCAAAAAGCCAAGGATCGGAAGTCCGATGGTCATGTTACCGCCGACAAAACTCCTGCTTTCAATCAGCATTACTTTTAAGCCATCATCTGCAGCAGCCTGGGCCGCAATAAGACCAGATGGCCCGCCGCCTACTACTAAAACATCAACATTTGCCCGGATCGGTAGTTCCTTTGCGGGTTCTGTAACTGTTAAAATCTTATTTTCCATATCCATAAATAAAAAATCTGTTAAATCAATTTTGGCTTTTCAGGCCGAATCATCGTCCACAATATGATTACCCCAATGGGGTGAAGAAATGCCATTACAATAAATATTTGTTCGGCACCAATTTTCCCCATCCACTGCCCTACAAAATAATTAAATAATACCGCTCCGCAAGCACCAAAGCCACCTGCAATACCCAATACACTGGCGACGTTTCTTGTAGGAAATGCTTCTGCAACCACCACGCTAATAGTAAACAGCCAGCTTAGGCAGGCAATCGCTACCGTGCTAAAAATTAATAAGGTAGAAAATGCACTGGGTAAATAAGGTGTTAGAATGCAAAATGGCGCAAGGGCCGCCACAGAGCTAAGCATAATTTTTCTGGCCTGAAGTGGTTTTTTACCCTTTCTCACCATATAGTCAGACCAGGCAGAAGTTCCGATAGCACCTAAATCGGCCACTAAAAATGGAATCCAGCCGTATAATCCCATTTCTTTTAAACTTAGTCCTGACTGTTCCTGAAGATAACCTGGCAGCCAGAACAGGCAAAAATACCAGACCGGATCGGTAACAAAACGAATAAATAAAACACCCCACAAACTTCGGGTACTCCAGAGCTTTGACCATTTGAAACCTGCATCCTCATTTATAGAAGTGCTGCCAGTAGATTCTGCCAAAATATGAGCTGGTGGTTCACGGTAAACAAAAAACCAAAGTGCAGCGATGATGAGTCCAACGATACCGGCTACGATAAAAACAGTATGCCAGTTATAGGTGATGGCAAGCCATGCCACCAGCGGCGGTGCAATAATCGCTCCGATGGAACTTCCTGCCACGCAGAGACTGTTGGCTGTAGCCCTAAGTTTTCCGGGGAACCAAATGGTAACTACTCTGAGCTGCGCTGGAAAATTAGTCGGCTCTGCCATACCAAGCATGCCACGAAAAAAAGTAAATTGCCCAACACTGCGGGAAATGCCTCCTCCAATACAGGCCACCGACCATCCAATTATACCGAAAAACATGGTGAGTTTCGCTCCAAAACGGTCAACTAACCATCCGGTTACAGGATACATCAAGGCATAACAAATGGTAAAAATATTCAGGATAAAAGCATAGCCATCATCACCCAATTGAAATTCTTTTTTAATAACAGGTTTCAATATTGATACAATTTGCCTGTCGAAGTAATTAAAAACAATGGCCAGGAATATCACTGATATGATAAACCAACGTCTACTTTCGGGTTTTGTGAGTACTGAAGCCATTTATGAGTAGATCTTTTATTTGTCTTTAGGAAGATTCAACTTTCCGAAGAATTTAGCTTTAGGGTTATCTTTTGGAAGCAATGTTTTTATGGCTGAAGCTACTTCGATGGGTAGGTCAGATTCTAAAATATCGGCACCCTGTTCAAAAGTTTCTCTATAATTTTTTGCTCTTTCTCCCCTGTCAGCAAGTTTATCATAAGTTGGCGCTGCAGAAATCATACACATGACGCCGCGGGCATGGAGCATATCAAAAAGTTCTTTGTTCTCTGGCTTGTTTGTTGGGCCAATGTATGCGATCATATTTTTCCATGGGATCCCCGCCGCCTCATATTCCTGTAATGCTTTTTTAGTTTTCACAAAGGCAGAAAACATTCGGTTAGGATTTTGATCATAATAAAATTTGGCATGCCTGGCGTCGTGAACAGTAATCATGATAACCTTATTCGGGTTTTCTTTTAAAATCCGTTCCTGCATCTCCAGCGGAACATCCTTGCGGTCGAGGTTTACCACGGTCTTGCCGGCGCTCCAGTCAATCACCTCTTTTAACGTTGGAATTTTGTATTCCGTTACATGTCCTTCAGGGTCCTTCAATCTGAATTTTTGGAGTTCAGCAAAAGTATAATCAGACACTTTTCCCGTTCCTGTTGTTGTACGCTCCAGCGTGGCATCATGCATTAAAACCATCACGCTATCTTTGGTTAACCGGGGATCGATCTCAAAAAAAGCCGGTGTATATTTTAATGTATTTTCGAAAGTTGCAATACAATTTTCAGGAAAACCTTTTACTGTTCCACCTCTATGTCCACTGATAATTGGCGTAGATTTTCCGGTGTAATTAAAAAACTGCTGGAGCTCGGCTATATTTTTAATTTTTAGCGTATTGATATTCGTTTGCGCAAAGGCGCCAGGCAGGCAAGAAAAAAATCCCAGCGATAAAACAATTCCTTTTAAGTTAAGCTTCATTGGTTTTATATTTTACTGTTTAGCAGTTTTAAAGTCATTACACCATTATCATCAAATTCTATTTCAGTTAATGATGAATTTTGTTGGGCCAGCTGGCGATAATTTTTAAGGGGCATCCCTAGTTTACTGGCCATAAATAACCGGTTAATACCATTATGCCCCACCACCATAATGGTTTGATTTTGATGTTTGGCGATCATTTCATCAAAAAAGCTTGCAACCCGGCTTACAATCTCTGCTCCCGATTCTCCGGTTTCCCCTGCCCTGCTTGTTTCAGGATCGCTCATCCACTTATCCCAGGGTTCTGCGTTTTCTGCAATAAATTCTTCTTTGGTCTTGCCTTCCCAATTGCCGAAATCAACCTCGATCAACCGCTCATCAATAAAAACATCCCGCTCGCCCGAAGCAATCTCGGCAGTTCTTTTTGCCCGAAAAAGCGGGGAAGAATATACCGCATCGATTTTGGTATCACGCAGCTGTTCAAAAACAAATTTTGCCTGCCGTAATCCTTTTGTAGTCAATTCAATATCTGTTCTGCCACAATAACGGTTCCCATCTGCATTATAGGCGGTTTCTCCGTGCCTTAATAAATATACCTTAAGCATAAATTTCCTCTTGTTTGATAAATCCTCTTTTCACTAATTCTCTTAAAAATTCCTGGTAATAAATATCGTATTGGTTTGCCAAGGTTGTTTCTGGTAAAAATTCCTTTTCCACAATGGTAAGCGCATTAGCAGCCTGAATAATATCGTCAAAATAAACTGCAGACGCTGCCAATATTGCGGCTCCGACAGCGCCGGAAACATGTTTCATTTTGATGATTGGACAACGCATTACATTTGCCCTGATTCGAAGCCAGACATCACTTTTGCTTCCACCTCCAGCTGTATAAATAACGTTAATTTTCTCTTTTGATAAATGACTAATCAGTTCAAAAGCATATCTTTCCAAGTAGGCCACGCCTTCCATACTGCTGGTAAATTTTTCTTCGCTTGATAAATTTTCATCCTCAAAGCCGTAAGCATTTGGCGCCATCATTGGAAAACGCTCTCCTTTTTGTATCAAAGGATAAGAAATTATTCCTGTCGGAATGCGTTTCGCCGCTGCCTCATTTAGCTTTTGTAAGTCATTGCCAAATTTTGCAGAAACCCAGTCGGCACCGGTATTACTTGCACCGCCCGGCATCCAGTAACCCGCTGGATGACGGTGAGAATAGATCCTTCCCTCCCTATCGATAATTTCTTTTTTAGTAACGCCCTTAATCACCATTGTGGTACCAATTGTGGTATTCCAATCACCGGGTTTCATGGCGCCTGAAGCGATTTGCGAGGCGCAGCCATCTGTAATTCCGGCTGTAACCGCTACCTTTAAAGGCAAACCCAACTGCCCTGCTAAAGCAACATCAATGGTTCCAATTACAGTACCAGAAGGCACAACTTTTGCCAGCCATTCCTTTTTAATACCCAGTTCAGTTGAAATATAATCCGGCCAATAATAGTCGCCAACATCATATCCTGATTTAAAGGCGTTGGTATAATCAGTAATACCAAACTCACCGCTTAATTTTCCAGTGATATAATCAGCTGCATGAACCCATTTATGAATTTTTTTTGCTTTCTCAGGATAACTTTGAATAAACCAAAGCATTTTTGCAAGCCCGCTGGATGAATTGAAACCGGTAAAACCTTTATTATGATACCTAAGCGCAGCAGCGGTACAAATCTCTCCCTGAGCGGCCGATCGCTTATCGCTGTACATAATGGCCTGATGCAGTGGCTGATGATTTTCATCCAATGGAATCACTGTTCCGGAAGTTGACGTAACGGAAAGGGAAAGGATTTTTGTCCGGTCAATTTGTACGCTCAAAAGCAATTTTTCTAGCGATGATAAACACGATTGCCACCATGCCTCTGGCGACTGCTCTTCTCTTGATCCCTCATTGATGGGAAATACTTCTTCTTCTTCGCCAATTAATTCTCCCTGTGCAGAAAGTAAAACCACTCTTGCTCCTTGCGTTCCGATATCAATGCCTAAAAAATATGCTTCCATTATTGGGATAGTAAATCTCTAAAAGATGATCGCGTTTTTTTCCAGTCTGTCAGGTTCTTTTCATCAGTAGCGGATTTTTCCGGATAAATGGTCTCCATAATGGTGATTTGAGGCTGCGTTTTCCCCAAAGCATCGTTACAAATTAAAACCCCACCTACAACTGAAGACTGGCGGTAACTGTCGCATATGATAATTTTCTTTCCAAGTAAATTCGCAATGAACTGACGGAGCGTTTTGCTTTGCACACCGCCACCGCAGGCCCAGATGTAATCATGTTCATGTGCACTAACCTCGCAAAGACTATCATAATTGCCTTTGATGCTACAAGCGATATCCCAAAGTGTTGCCCAAACGAAACTTGCTCTGCTCAGTTCGTGTGAAACTGGTGCATCAAATAAAAATCCTCCGCGGGTGAGCGGCGACTTTTCATCGGCCAATAGCGAGCCCAAAGAGGCTACACAACTAAAGCAGCCCAGGGCTTTTAGTTCCTGCTCAATTACTTCATAGTCTTCATTTGGATAAAAAACTTCTTTGAGGCGCTGATAATTTAGACCGGTTACACCCGCATTGGCCTCCAGCATAAAATTTTCTTCATCAATATGCCTTCCAGTCCAGGTTCGCTCCTGCGCATCAAGCGCATAAGTTCCGGTAATTTTTATTATTGGCGTAGTTGTTCCTGAAACAATTACCACATCGTTTTCAGCAGGCTGCGTACTTCTTACAGCCAACTGCGTATCCGCCCCGCCAACAATCACTACCGCCTGATCATCAACATTGAAATATTCGGCTACACCACTTTTAATTTTTCCCAATATACTGCCGGAATCAGTCAATGGTGCTAAAGTGGTGATATTTAAGTCGAAGGTGGCGCAAAGCGATTCACTCCAGCTTTTTTCGGCCACATCATAAAGCAGCGTTTCTGATGCCTGCGAATGTTCGTAATGCAATACTCCGGAGAACATAAATTCCACCCAATCGCTAATGCTCATGAAAGTTTGATAAGCCTCCCAGATATCTTTTCTCTTGTTTCGGATGCCTACTAATTTTAGGGCTGAAAATAGTGAAGTGGGGTAACGTCCTGTTAATTTATAAACGGCAGATTTATCACTAATGATATCTTCCCACTCACGACCTCTATGATCGATGTTGGGCAGTCCGATTAACGCTTTACCTTCACTGTCAACCAATACAATTCCCTCCCGCTGGCTGGTAGCGGTGATGGCGACCACCTGATAAGATACAGCATGCAGCAAAACTTTTTGAGCCAAACGATGAACTTGTTGCCACAATACTGACGGCTCAAAATATAGAGCTTCAGGATAGGCAAGGTC
>NZ_AJLG01000236.1 GCF_000258495.1 Pedobacter agri PB92 | reverse complement strand
GATGAGGCGTAGAAAAATACTATTTAGAAGTTAACACGATAACTTAATCAACCACCCCCCGCCCTCCTTCGAAAATAAGGAGGGGAGTTTGCCCCTCAAGTGTGCTAACCCTCCCCCTGCCCCCTCCAGAGGGGGATAGCGACCGCATTAAATTTCCGTATCCTTTGCAATGACGGCCCTGAAAAATGCACCCTGCTCCCCGGCATAGGAGATAATGGAGCGGGAAAAAAGTTAAAGCTTGTGCAAAAACTTTCAAACCACCACTATCCAAGGCAACGCATCCTTTCCGATTCTTCATCGGAACTTGTGTTGCCGAAATTAAAGCTTTGACGATTTTACCCGACATTAGATCCACGCCTTGATGTTATTAATATTTTGTTATTGTCATTTATAGGCATTAATGAGCTCGCCGAAAGGCTCGGTTTTGCTACTTTTCCATCAAGGGAAAAGTAGGAGGCCCGCCGCCGATGAGGCGTAGAAAAACTAATTAACACGATAACTTAATCAACCACCCCCGCCCCCTCCTTGAAGATAAGGAGGGGAGTTTGCCCCTCAAATGTGATAATACTGCCGCTCCGAAATGGGATAACAACCGTATTAAATCCCTAAACATTGTTTCACCGCGATATTTATTTTAAAGGAATTAAGATAACTTTATATCGGTAACAGGGCGGATGGAGGCTCTTATACCCTCTATCCGCCATAGCAAACACGATTAATTCCATCCCCCACCCAATGCATGATAAATATTCACCACCGCATTCAATTGCTGTTTTTTGGTTTCAATCAGTTCTAATTTAGATTGCAAAGCATCACGCTGTGTCATTAAAACCTCGAAATAATCTGCCCGGGCTGCCCGGAATAAATCATTTGAAATATCAATCGACTGCGTTAAAGCCGCTACCTGTTTCGATTTAAGCTCATAACTTTTTTGCAAATTACTGATGTTCGACAATTGATTAGCCACATCAATATAACCATTCAAAATACTGCGTTCATAATTGTAAACGGCCTGCAACTGTTTCGCATTTGCCGCAGCATAAGAAGCTTTGATCGCATTGCGGTTAATCAGTGGACCAGCTAAGTCTGCAGCCAGGGAATACATGATCGATTCAGGTGTTCGAAGTAAATAAGATGGATTGAAAGCCTGGTAGCCAATATTTGCTGAAATCCCTAACGAAGGATAAAACTGAGCTTTTGCTACCTTCACATCCAGTTTCGAAGCGGCTAAATCGAGTTCTGCCTGTTTAATATCCGGGCGATTGGCCAATAATTGTGCGGGCAGGCCGGTCTGAACCGTTGGTGGAACCAGGTGATTAAAGGCATTGCGATCCCGAATGATCGGCTGTGGGAAACGACCCAGTAAAAAATTAATCTTGTTTTCCGTTTCCGTGATGTTTTGTTGAATATCAAATTCCAGACTTTTAGAACTTAAAACCTCCGCTTCAAATTTACGGACTGCCAATTCTGTAACCCGGGTAGCCTGTTTCTGAATTTTCATCAGCTCTAGTGCATTGCTTTGTAAAGCGATATTCTGTTTTACAATTTCCAGCTGGTTATCCTGCGCCAGCAGCTCGTAATAGGAATTGGCAATTTCTGCGATCAGATTGGTGACCACAAAGTTCTTACCTTCAACCGTGGAAAGGTAACGGGTCACCGCAGCTTGCCTGGCATTGCGAAGTTTATGCCAGATATCGGCCTCCCAGTTCGCCTGTAAGCCAAAAGCATAATCTGGCAGCACATCTGGAACACCTTTTCCAGGGGTAATTTCGGTTGAAGCATCACCGGCCCCTGCACTGGTATAGCGGCCTACCTTTTCGATGCCTGCACCTACGCGGTAACCAACCGTGGGTAAAAGTTCACCCTTTCTGGCTTTGATTTCGTTTTTGGTCAAGTTCAATCTCCTGCAAAGTGATATTGAGTTCCTGATTGTTTTTTAACGCCGTATCAATCAGGCTGATCAGATGAGGGTCGGTAAAAAAGCTACGCCATTGCACAGCACCGGTGTTGGTGGTGTCCGCAGTCTGGCCAAAACTTGCAGGAACGTTCTTATTTTCATTTCGTTGGGCAAATTCAGGCACTTTGCAGGCACTATATAAAGCGCACAGCACCGCCAAACCCACAATTTTATATCGATTAAACTTAAACATTGTCTTCTACTTCTTCAGTTAATGGATGTTCTTCTTCTATTTTGATGAGTTTGTGTTTGGCAGCGATGGTACCAAAGATGTAGTACAACCCTGGAATGATGACCACTCCGAATATCGTACCAAAAAGCATACCGCCCGCTGCAGCCGAACCAATGGTTCTGTTGCCGATTTTCCCCGGACCAGAAGCAATCATTAAAGGAATTAAACCTGCAATGAAAGCAAATGAGGTCATTAAAATCGGACGGAAACGCACCATCGCCCCTTCCATGGCAGATTTAACGATGCTTAAACCCTGGCTGTGCCTTTGTGCCGCAAACTCTACAATCAGCACGGCATTTTTACCCAGTAAACCAATCAGCATCACCATTGCTACCTGTGCATAAATGTTGTTTTCCAGACCCAGAATTTTCAGGAATAAAAAGGCCCCAAAAATCCCGGCAGGTAATGACAGAATAACCGAAAGTGGCAAAATAAAGCTTTCATATTGTGCGGCCAGCACCAGGTAAACAAATCCCAGACAAATCAAAAAGATATATATCGCACCATTTCCCCTGGATACCTGATCTTTGGAAATACCCGCCCAATCAATTCCGAAACCTCTCGGCAAGGTCTTCGCCGCAACTTCGGTAATGGCATTGATGGCTTCACCCGAACTATATCCCGGTGCACTTTGTCCGCTGATTTCCGAAGCGTTATACATGTTATGTCTTGTAATTTCTGATAAACCGTAAACCCTTTGCATTTTGATGAATGCCGAAAACGGCACCATTTCATCCCGGTCATTTTTAACTGAAAGTTTTAAAATATCTTCCGGCAACGCCCTGTACTGTGGTAAAGCCTGAACAATCACTTTATATTGTCGATCGTACTTGATAAAGCTGGTTTCGTAATTACTACCCACAAAGGTGGAAAGCGTGTTCATGGCATTATCGATACTTACGCCTTTTTGCTGGGCAATGTCATTGTCAACATTGAGCATGTATTGCGGAAAACTGGCACTGTAAAAGGTAAATACTGATGATAACTCCTTGCGTTTGTTCAGCGCTTTCACGAAATCATTGCCCACCGTTTCCATTTTTTTGTAATCGCCACTGCCCGCTTTATCCAGTAAGCGAAGTTCGAAACCGCCGGCCGCACCATAACCCGGAACCGCAGGTGGCTGGAAAAATTCGATGGTTGCCCCAGGGATATTCTTTGATTTCTCTTCCAGCTCTTCAATAATCTCGGCAGCCGAATGTTTACGCTCGCTCCAATCTTTTAAGTTGATTAAACAAGTACCGGAGTTAGAGCCTGTACCTTCAGTAAGAATTTCATAACCTGCCAATGAAGAAACAGATTTTACACCATCAATGTCTTCACACATTTTTTGCAGCTTCTCTGCAATCTGATCCGTACGCTCTAAAGTTGATCCCGGTGGGGTTTGAATAATGGCATAAACCATCCCCTGATCTTCATTGGGGATAAAACCTGAAGGAACACTGCTGCTCAAGCCCCACACACCTAAACAAAACGCAATCAGGATCCCAAAAGTGAATAATCGTCTGGTCACCACACGGGTTAATATCCATTCATATTTACCCGAAAGTTTGGCAAAACCACGGTTGAAACTATCCAGGAATCGATCAATGACGGATTTCTTTTGATGTGAACCATGATGATTTTTAAGCATGATGGCACAAAGGGCGGGTGTAAGTGTTAAAGCCACAATACCAGAAAGGATAATTGCCGTAGCCATGGTGATGGAAAACTGGCGATAAAAAATCCCTACCGGACCCGACATAAACGCCACCGGAATAAATACCGAAGCCATTAAAAAAGTAATCGCAATGATGGCGCCACCAATTTCTTTCATCGCCTGTTGCGTGGCTTTCAGAACCGACAAACGCCTGTCGAGTTCCATTTTAGCATGCACCGCCTCAATCACCACAATCGCATCGTCTACTACAACACCAATGGCCAGTACGAGGGCAAACAAGGTAATTAAGTTCAGCGTAATCCCGAAGAACTGCATGAATACAAACGTACCAATCAGTGAAACCGGAACAGCAATAGCGGGAATAAGCGTGGAACGCCAGTCGCCAAGAAATAAAAACACCACTAAACCCACTAGAATAAAAGCTTCAACAAGGGTGTGGATAACCTTTTCTATTGATGCATCAAGGAATTTAGAAACGTCATAACTGATTTCATAATCCAATCCCTTTGGAAAGGAGGTAGATTTAATCTCAGCCATTTTAGCTTTCACGTCTTTAATCACCTGACTGGCATTACTGCCGTAAGATTGTTTCAATACAATAGCTGCTGAAGCTTTTCCATTGAGGGTAGAATAAAGATTGTAAGCCGCTGCGCTAAAATCTACATCGGCTACATCTTTTAACCGAAGGAGTTCGCCCGCAGCATTGGCCCGCAGCACGATATTGCCGTATTGTTCTTTAGTATTGTAGCGACCAGAATATTTTAAAACATATTCAAAAGCCTGCGATCTTTTACCCGAACTTTCGCCCGTTTTACCTGGAGAGGCTTCCAAACTCTGCTCATCCAGGGCTTTCATCACTTCATCAACCGAGATTTTATAAGCCTGCATGCGGTCAGGTTTCAGCCAGATGCGCATCGCATAATCACGGTCGCCCAGGATATCAGCAAAACCAACCCCATCTACCCTTTTCAACTCCGATAATAAATTGATATCAGCGTAGTTATAGAGGAAATTCTGGTTCATCTTCGGATCCTTGCTATACAAATTAATGTACATCAGCATGCTCGATTCTTCACGTGTAATTTTAACACCCTCACGAACCACAAGTGGTGGAAGTTTATTGGTTACAGCCGCTACCCTGTTCTGAACATTCAGGGAAGCCTGATTGGGATCGGTACCCAAATTAAACACCACCTGGATGGAGGCTTCACCATCGTTACCGGCATCCGAAGCGATGTATTTCATTCCCGGTACGCCATTTAATGCCCGCTCCAGCGGAATGACCACCGATTTAATTAACAATTCGTTGTTAGCGCCAGGATACTCAGCCGTGATATTAACCTTGGGTGGCGAAATGGAAGGAAATTGTGTTACCGGAAGGAAGTTGATGGCTAAGACTCCGAGAAAAACAATTATAAGCGATATCACTATAGAAAGGACGGGCCTTTGTATAAACTTGCTAAACATAATATAAATATGAAAGTGCTGGGATTATTCTGTTTTCAGTCTCAATTGTTTTATTACTTCCTGTGGCTGCTGAAACTTGAAAGCGATTTTATCATCGTCTTTCACTTTCTGTACACCTTCAAGTAATATCTTATCGCCAGTGCTGAGACCATCACCTACGATATATAAATCCGGCAGGTCGCCAACAATGGTGATCGCCCTGGAATGCACTTTATGGTTTTTGTCAATCACGAAAACATAAGTTTTATCCTGAATATCGTAAGTGGCTTTCTGCGGAATAACCATCGCATTTTTCAAGGGAACAACCATTTGGATTTTACCGGTTTCACCATTGCGAAGCAGATTATCGGCATTGTTAAATCTTGCCCTGAAAGCGATGTTTCCCGTTTCGTTGTCAAACTCACTTTCAATAACCTCCACTTTCCCCTTCGTTTTAAGCAATTCGTTGTTCGCCAGAAGCAAACCCACTTCCTGTTGCCCTTTGGCTTTCGCAGCGCTTTGGTAATTCAAATACTCAGGCTCCGAAACGTTGAAGTAAGCAAAAACCTGGCTGTTATCAGAAAGGCTGGTGAGTAATGCGCCATCGTCAACCAAACTCCCCAACTTTAAAGGAATACGGTCGATGGTGCCCGCAAACGGCGCCCTGATTTCGGTATTGGAAAGATGGAATTTAGCCAGTGAAGTTTCGGCATTAGATGACTGCAGTTTAGCCCTGGCCAGCGCCAGTTCATTTTTAGATACGATATTTTTATCAGATAATAATTTC
>NZ_AJLG01000235.1 GCF_000258495.1 Pedobacter agri PB92 | reverse complement strand
TCTACCAAAGGAAATGGTGAACTATCAGAAGTACGAGGATCATTCTGATGTGAATAAGTAGCACGTGCTACGTTTGTAACTTTACTACCAAAATTCGAAGTTAATTCAGCAACTCCAGAATATAAGTTAGCTGCCTGATAATAATTAGAATTAAAGAAAGATAGCGCATTCGTTGATGCTCTGTTTGCAGCACTTCCGAAAGTAATACCAGAACCTGTAGTAGAAGTACTTAAGTTTGAAGGCGATTGACTTTCAACTTGGTTATAACGTACACTGAAACGATGACTTTTAGAAATGTTCCAATCTAAACGAGCAAACATTTTTTCATTATCACTAATATTTGAATAACCTTGGTAAGGTCCTGTTTGATAACCGTATGTATTCTGTAAATATGAAGATACCGTATTTAAAAAATCTGCCGTTGGTCTAGCAACGAAAGAAGGAGATGATGAGCTAAATGGAAGTTGAGGAGTAGAGGCGATCTTTGTTGTTCCTGGAGAAATAGTGTGTTTTTTCTCATAGTTAACAAAGAAAAACAATTTATCCTTTACAATCGGACCACCTAAGCTGAAACCATAGTTTTTCTCATCCAATTTTTGAAGTGTTCCAATTCTAAAATCACCAATTCTTTTACCTTGTTGTTCTTCACCACGCATCGTGTAAAAAGCATTACCAGAAAAAGTATTTGTACCAGAACGTGTAACTGCAGTTACCGAACCACCTGTAAAACCAGTTTGGCGAACATCAAAAGGCGTAACATTGATCGAGATTTGCTCCAACGCGTCAATTGAAATTGGAGAACCTCCAGCAGGAATGTTCTGACCAATACCAAACTGGTTATTAAAGTTGGCACCATCAACCGTGAAGTTGTTTGAACGGTAGTTACCACCACCAATAGAAGTACCATTAGCTTGTGGCGTTAAACGCGTCAAATCGTTAACACTACGAGAGATTGTCGGTTGACTTTGAATTTGTTGCTTACCAATTACAGTTGATGTTCCATTTCTACTTGAATTTAAAATACTATTGGTTCCTTGACCAACAACTTTAACCTCATCTAAAGTTGAGCTATTATCAACCAACACTAGGTTAAGTAAATATGGCTCACCTAATTTCAAAGAAATGTCTGATAATTTTGCAGGCTTATAACCTACGAAACTTACCTCAACCGTGTAAGGACCACCTACACGCATACCACCAATGGTAAATCTACCATCAGCGTTAGTTGAAACGGTGTAAACTGAACCTGTCGGTGTATGCGTCGCTTTAACGCTTGCACCTGGCAATGCACCACTCGCATCCTTAATTGTTCCTGTCATTGATGAGGTGGTAACCTGAGCGCTTGCGCCGAAAGTGATACCTACAACTGCAACAATAACGAGCACTAATCTTAAAAGTAAAGATTTGTTCATACTTTGTTTTTTAATTGTTTTTTGTTTGTTGAATAATAATCGGGGGTGATTTTATTGCTGCAAATGTAGGGATTAAAATTTAACACATTTTAACATCCAATGTTAAATTATCGTTAAGCATTCTAAAACTTTTCAACAATTAACATGGCAGATTAACAGTTTAACTTTCAGTTTATTAATCGATTTGAAGTCGTATTGAATATTTATTAAGAAAATACCTTAAATATTATGATTATTGAATCGGCAACAACCCAATTGAACAATTTTTCAAAACAAAACTTCCAACAATTTATCTGTTAGCAGAATAAATCTTACAAATTACTGACGATAGGATGAATTTCTGATTAAAAATTGCCTATATGAGCAATTCCCTTAACATATATACATTTTATATGATGCTAAAGCTAAATTTCGATTCGCCGAATTAGCATAAGGTGTTTTGAGCAAGCCGAATGTGTTGGTTTCGAAAATTTGACAATGTATGTCAATAATCATCGCAATCAATTAACATTTTTTTTTTAGTTTTTGGCAATTGATGGTCCGATGATTAAGACCATACGGTAATGGGAAAGTTGGGCAACCATCAATCCGAGAATTATCCCGATGCGGGAGACTCCTTCCGCCAGAAGATTACTGCAATAAATAGTTAAAAGGAAATCTCTTTAATATAAATATGAACTACGACGTTATTGTTTTAGGCAGCGGCCCAGGTGGTTATGTAGCTGCAATCAGAGCTTCACAATTAGGAATGAAAGTTGCAATTGTAGAGCGTGAATCATTAGGTGGTATTTGTTTAAACTGGGGTTGTATCCCAACTAAAGCGCTTTTAAAAAGTGCTCAGGTTTTCGAATATATCAATCACGCAGCTGATTATGGTATTACTACCGCAGAGGCTACAGCAGATTTTGCTGCTGTTGTAAAACGCAGTCGCGGTGTTGCGGATGGCATGAGTAAAGGCGTTCAGTTCTTAATGAAAAAGAATAAAATTGACGTGATCATGGGTACTGGTAAAGTAAAACCAGGCAACAAATTAGAAGTTAAAGGTGCTGATGGTTCTCAAAAAGAATTAACAGCTAAAAATATCATTATCGCTACAGGTGCCCGCTCAAGAGAATTACCTAACCTAAAACAAGACGGTAAAAAAATTATAGGTTACCGCCAGGCGATGGTACTTCCTGAGTTACCAAAAAGCATGGTAGTAGTAGGTTCTGGCGCTATCGGTGTAGAGTTTGCTTATTTCTACGCTACAATGGGTACCAAAGTAACTATCGTAGAATTTATGGAAAATGTGGTTCCGGTAGAAGATGAAGATGTATCGAAACAATTATTACGCAGCTTGAAAAAAGTTGGTATCGATGTAATGACTTCCGCTTCTGTTGAATCAGTTGATACTGCTGGTGCAGGCTGTAAAGTTTCAGTTAAAACGGCTTCAGGTATGCAAACTATCGAAGCTGATATCGTACTTTCTGCAGCTGGTATTGTAGCCAATATCGAAAACATTGGCTTAGAAGAAACTGGCATTAAAACGGAAAAAGGTAAAATTGTAACTGACGAGTTTTATAACACCTCAGTAAAAGGCTACTATGCCATTGGTGATGTTGTCGGCGGTCAGGCTTTGGCTCACGTGGCATCTGCAGAAGGCATTATTTGCGTAGAGAAAATTGCCGGACAACATGTTGAACCGTTAGATTACAATAATATTCCGGGATGTACGTATTGCACACCTGAAATTGCATCTGTAGGTTACACTGAAAAAGCTGCAAAAGCGGCTGGTTACGAACTTAAAATCGGAAAATTCCCATTCTCGGCTTCAGGTAAAGCAAGTGCTGCTGGCGCAAAAGATGGTTTCATTAAATTAATTTTTGATGCCAAATATGGAGAATTGTTAGGTGCGCACATGATTGGTGCAAACGTAACCGAAATGATCGCAGAAATTGTGGTGGCTCGTAAACTGGAAACTACAGGCCATGAAATGATTAAGTCAGTTCACCCTCACCCTACCATGAGTGAGGCCATTATGGAAGCTGCTGCTGATGCATACGGCGAAGTGATCCATTTATAAGCTGAAAGCTGTTTAATGATAAAACCCTTTAGTTAGTGCTAAAGGGTTTTCTTATTTTTAACCGATTCAAACTTCATACTTGGTACTTGATATTTACTACAGTATACTTGACACTTGATACTAAAACTATAAAATGAAACTACATACCATAGATACTGGACTCTTTAAATTAGATGGTGGCGCCATGTTTGGTGTGGTACCAAAAGTAATCTGGCAGAAAACTAACCCGGCAGACCATAATAATCTTTGTACCTGGGCGATGCGATGTTTATTAATTGAAGATGAAGGTAAACTGATATTGGTAGATACCGGAATTGGAAATAAACAGGATGAAAAGTTTTTTAGTCACTATTACCTACATGGAGAAGCTTCAATGTCGAAATCCCTCGCGAACTTAGGGTTTGGCCTCGATGATATTACTGACGTCTTTTTAACACATTTACATTTCGACCATGTGGGTGGAGCAATCAGCAAGGTGAATGACAAGCTGGTTCCGACATTTAAAAACGCAAACTACTGGAGCAACGAGAAACATTGGCAGTGGGCCGTTGAGCCTAATCCCCGTGAGAAAGCTTCTTTTCTGAAAGAAAACATTTTACCCATACAGGAAAGCGGTCAGCTTCAATTTATTAAGGAGGAAGAAAATATTGAATGGCAGAAAAACATCAAAATTTCATTTGCTTATGGACATACGGATGCAATGATGCTTCCAAAAATCAGTTATAAAGGGAAAACTATTGTGTACATGGCCGATCTCCTACCCTCTGTTGGTCACTTGCCACTACCTTACGTAATGGCTTATGATATGTTTCCGCTTAAAACATTAATTGAAAAACAGGCTTTTTTGGAGGAAGCAGTTGCAAACAACTATATTCTTTACCTGGAACATGATCCTATCAATGAATGCTGTACACTACAAAAAACTGAAAAAGGCATTCGGGTAGTACAGACTTTTAAATTAAGCGAAATCTAAATGATCAGACCTGCAGCCCCTCATGATGCTCCATTTGTAGCACCACTTATTATTCAGGCTATGGGAGATTTGGCCGCCAAATTTGCAAATTCGAATAATCCGCAAGTAATTCTGGGTTTGTTCATCTATTTCTTTCAGCAGGAAAACAATCAATATAGCTATCAAAACACGCTGGTGTTCGAGGAGAATGATCAAATACTAGGTTCATTAAATGCATACGATGGCGCAAAATTATTTGAACTCAGGGAAAACTTCCTGAGTTATTTAAAAGAGAACCACGGATTAAACAGCTTCCATCCAGAACCTGAAACGCAGGAAGGAGAATTTTACTTTGATACAATTAGTGTACATCCTGATGCACAAGGAAAGGGAATTGGTAAGGCGCTTATCATAGCAGGCATTGATTGGGCCAAAGCATTGGGCCACCAAAAAATTGGTTTAATAGTTGAAAAGGAAAATCCAAGAGCTAAAGAACTTTATGAAAATATGGGATTTATCGCCCAAAATAGTATGGTTTTCCTGGGCGGAGATTATTTCCACCTCACCTACTGTTTCGAAGTTCAGCCTACGTAAAGTCACAAAAATTATATTTTTCAATTTTTATTTGTATTTAATCTAAATAATAAGCAATTTCGCATCAGATGGAAAAAGCTTGTATCGATATCAATGAACTGGTTAACGTATTCTCAAATGCACATGGTTCTATTTATCAATCAGATAAACTAAACTGCTTCTATGTAGATTTTGGTGGAAAATTTGCCAAATACAACTGTCTGTCTCTTCAAAAACTCAAAAAAGTAGTGGAGCAAATCGATATCGAAGCACTTCTATTAAATACTCACAAAGCAGATTTCGAATTGGTAACCTTTAATGGTTGTGAGCATATATACTTATTAAGCGCATTGGAAATTATTGCTTTAAAAGACCTTCTTCAGGGCACTTTCACCATGTTTAAGCTAAATCATCTGATTAGCGATTGTCTGTACAGATTGGTTTATTAGTTCATTAGCCATTAGTCATTTCCAATTGGTTCGTTAATGAATTGATCTTTGTTCATTGGTGGACCTTGCCTTTTAATCTTTATCCTCTCACTTCTATCCATCTAACGCTCAGCGAGTATCCGTTTCACGTTATTCATTCGATCACCTACCAGCTATTTCTTAATACCGATTTATAAAGGCTTCATCGGCTTGTCATTATTTAAACTCATTATAAATAACTAGCTATCAGCAATTTAGACTAATTTCATATAGCAAATAAATGATATAATTGAACAAATTCGTTTTACATTTGTATTGTTATTAAAGCACAGAAATTATGAAAGATCTAATGCGTATAAAATGTTTAATATCTCAGGATATCGAAACACTTTTAAATCAGCAAATAAAAAAAGAAGCTCACTCTTCATCACTATATTTATCAATGGCATCATGGTGTAACCAAAATGGTTATGATTATTCTGCTGATTATTTCACAAAACAATCGGAAGAAGAAAGAATGCACCAGCTTAAATTATTCAAATATGTTTTGGATATGGGCGGAAATGCGATCTCTCCTGAAGTTACAGGTATTAAAACTGACTTCGCAGGATTTAGAGAAGTTTTTGAAGATGCACTTGAGGCGGAAATCGCAATTACTCAAAGTTTCAAAAATTTAGCATCAAGATGCCACAAGGAACAAGATTTCGTAACGATGGAATTTTAGTGTGTACGT
>NZ_AJLG01000234.1 GCF_000258495.1 Pedobacter agri PB92 | reverse complement strand
AACTAATAAACAATCAAATTAATGGCTGAGATTCGCAATGATATTTTTTTTAAGTATGGGATCGTCCGCTTTGGATGGTTATTTTATTTTTGACATTCAACGGTCTTCTTTCACGTATGTAAATGACGCATTTATCATCTTATTTAATTGTTTGGAAAATTCCATTGATATCAAACAATTATGGTCTGCAGTTCATGATGAGGATAAAGACCATTTACAAAGTTGTTACGAAGAATTGCTAGCAGATGGTGGAACAAAAAAATATGTTTTCCGGATATTATCGGTTGATGAAACTGTAAAATATCTGAAATGCAGCGCTTACTTTGATCAGGAGCATAATGAGATTTATGGAGTTCTGGATGATTTCACTACTGCACAAGAAAACAAAACACATATAGAACAAATCAACGGCCGTAAGAATGTTACGCTTGAAGTGCTCTCTCACGATCTTAAGGAACCATTAGGCATGATCAAAATGGCGGTATCATCAATGGAGAATAAAATTGGTAGAGTTGCCGAAGAAGAGTTTAAAGACTCCTTACAGTTTATTGCCGATGTCTGCGAGCGCAATTTGAAACTCATCAGAAGTATGGTTAACCATGAGTTTCTGAAATCATCAGTCGTAGCAATTAAGCGGGAACGGGTAGATTTGATTTGGGAACTCAAAGATGTTGTTCGTTTTTATAAACGTTCTCATCTACGAGAAATCAGGAACTTTACTTTTTCATCAGGTCAGGAGAAGATCTTTATGTTTCTTGATAGCATGAAGTTTATGCAGGTGGTCAATAACTTAATCTCAAACGCCATAAAATTTACATCGTTTGGCGGCAATATCGAGGTAAATGCCGAAGACCGGGGAGAAACTGTAGTGGTTTCGGTGAGTGATAACGGCATTGGGATTCCTGAAAAAATTAAAGAGAAACTTTTTCAAAATGAAAAATCAGTGCTTAGACAAGGACTTAATGGCGAAGAATCTGGTGGGTTAGGCATGAGTATTATAAAAGATATTGTCGATCTGCATCATGGAAGAATCTGGCTGGTGAGTGAACAGGGTATAGGCACAACATTTTATATTGAACTTCCAAAACAGTAACCTTATGGATAATTACTACACGGGCACCAGTGGCTTGCTGTTGCCGGTTCCGAATAAAGCATTTTATCCTGAAGAATACCAAAACCGATCGAGGCTGTGCTATTATGGTTCGCTTGTAAACAGCATCGAAATCAACAGTTCCTTTTATAAAATTCCTCAACCCTCAACTGTTAAAAAATGGAGAGCAGAAGTGCCGGAAAATTTTAGATTTACTTTTAAACTTTTTAAAGGGATTACACACCATCCTGGGTTAGCGTTTGACCCAAAGGAAATTGCCAGGTTTTTCGAGGTGATTAATGAGGCAGCTGACAAAAAAGGGTGTTTACTTGTTCAGTTTCCGCCGAGTGTGCGTATGACGCATTTCCCCCAGATACAGCAACTCATGGCCGAACTTCGGCGTTGCGACCCGCTGGAAGAATGGAAAATAGCCCTTGAATTTCGACATGCCTCTCTTTATGTAGAGGAGATTTCTGAATTGCTTACCGAATTTAAAATGGCATCAGTGATTCACGATAAGAGAAATGCCGCAAGTCCGATGCAGATGGATGAAGCTCCCTTTGTTTACCTGCGTTTTCATGGCCCCGGTGGCAATTACAAAGGCAGTTACACTGAAGCATTACTGGCTGAATATGCCAGCTATATTAAAGACTGGATGGATGAAGGTAAAGCCGTTTTTAGCTACTTTAACAATACTATGGGTGATGCCCATGCAAATTTAAAAACGTTGAACAAAATGGTGAAGGGAGCTTTGTAATGAGCAATCATACTGAAGATAAAAATCATAAAAAGCCATCCTATCTGGATTTCCAGATTTCAACTTATGCCTGGAAACCTGATATCGATTATAAAAAACATCCTGAACAATATAAGGTAGGGAAGGGTGAACAGGGTGTGCTAATCTGTGAGCCCTATAAATCAGAAATCGGCCCTTTGTGGCGTTTTAAAAACCCTGTAATTGCTCAGGAGAGTGCAGAAAAAATTTTCGAATTATTTAAAGGGTATTTATCAAAGAATGATTTTGTAGGCGCTGACCTTGCCAGGAAGTATTTACAAATGGGTTACACCCGGGCCCGGCGCTATGCAAATTATAAGGGTGGAAAAAAATACGACAAAGATAAAGATTATGCCCCGCTGGATCGCGGCACCGGAACCGACGAAAAAGCAGCGGCAGCGGCAATTTTTTATGGCTTCTGGAAGCGGGCACAAGGTTTTGAAGATTACCAGCAGAGAAAGCTGGAATGGAAAAAGCGACTGGGATAGTGTTTATTGTGGCTTTATCGTTGCATAGGTAAATGTTTTGATTTTTCATTTCGGAATGTTGAAACAAAGTGTTGGTAATAAGGCTTGTATAACTAACACCTAACCTTAAATGCTATGAAAAATATTAAATTTATCCTAAGCCTTGCAGCTGGCATCATCATTTTAGCCGGATGCTCCAATTATAATCCTGAAAAAGGTAATCATTATAAGGATATGGAAGATACCACAAAAACTAAAGATTCCATTCAGCCCGCTAAAAGAATGGATCCTGGTGATAGTGTAAAGAAATACTAACGACGAAATAGACCAGTTTCATCCGTATTCAACACTTAAGAACCGCGTATTTGTCAATGTTTAAAAGGGTACAAATCTCCTGAACAATTTTTGGAAACAACCTGTTTTTAATGAAAATAAAGCGCATTGAAATGGAAAGAGAAATTATTGGAAGAGATCATATTCCGGTACACCAAAGTGGTGGCGAAACTGATGCTATTGAGCGTGTAGCATGTGAAAGCTACATCCAGGCAATAGAATTGTATCAAATCGGAAAAAGCAGGCTCGCAGACGTTAACCGTTGGGGCGAGATGTCAAATATCCCTTTATCATCATTTAAGCTTTTTGATTCCAGCGGACGAAGTTGTGATAGGACGGTAGCCGAAGGAGACTATATTCGTATAGATATTCCCGGGCCAGGAACCAGCATTGGGAAGGGCTATGATTGGGTTCATGTAGAAGCAGTATTTTCAGAAGTTGATTTTGATGAAGATGTCTTTACGCTTCGGGTACGCCCATCGTCGCATCCGCTTGATCCGGAAGGGAAGACTGCTCATTTTCTAACATCAAAGGCAACATCAACCTTCCAGATAAAACGTGTTAAAAATGTGGTGTATGCAGAGGAACACGCCCGCAATGAATCGCCAAATATGGAAACCGGAAATGGATTAGATAATTTTCGCAATGCACTAGTCGGTACAGCCGCCAAAATCGGGCTTTCTTACCCGCAATGGAAAAGTTTAGTGAAAGGTTTATTAAAAGCAGAAGTGTAACAGCAATTGTTAATTTTAACATAGCAGGGATAAAATAACAGAAGCCTTCCATCTCTGAAAGGCTTCTTTAACAGATCTGTTAGGATCTGTAATTAATCTTCCTATCCTATCCAGGCATAGAATTCGTCCCGTGTTAAAATAATTGCTCCTATCTTAACATTACAAATGTAGGCTGGGCTTCAGTAAAAAACTATAGCCCTTTACTACCACGAATGAGTTAAAACCATGTTTAAATTTTCTTTTTTAGCTCTTGTTGATGAATTAATAAGATGATAAACATTGTTTTATATTCTACTATTTCCAAATTAATCTATTATCATGTTAGTTAATCAAAATTCTACGAGAGAACAACTAAACGCGGTCGAAGTGGGAGATGTTGTCAATGACGGAAAAGGAAATCAGGGAGAGGTTGCAAAAGTAGATATCTCTAAATTTCGGAAATTTATTCAATATATCTTTAGGATTAAAAATGATGGGAAAATTGAAATCACTAAATGATAAATCAATGATTTAAGTTGACTTGATATTTAACACTTTCATTGCAGCACTTATGGCATCAGCATAGGGTTGATAGAGAATTCTTGAAAAAGGGTTTTCAGCATCAGCATCCCATAATCCGGAGTGGTGCCAGTAATGCAAGTGATCCCAATCTGGCCGATCAATGATTGGATATAAACAGATACCTTTTAACGGCACCCCATACTGAAGCGCTTTAACACATTCGCGTGTAATCAGCTCAATCCAATTCGGGCGATGTTCTCCGGGGTGACTGGTTTCTGCAAGTACTATTGGTAAGCCGTAACGATGATAAGCTTCTACAAATAAAGAAGATAATCCTCGCCATCTCGGATCAGGATCATTGTTTGCCCAGGGAAGGCCTGAAAAATCGCTGGCTACCCATTGGTTGTTGTAGTAGAAATTAAAACCCATATAATCAATCAGGTCGTTTGAGCCTCCAAGTTCCGGACACATTTTTCCTGTGAGCATATCGGTAGCCTGGTATTGTACATCATGGCTTTCCTCGGCCTGTATAACCATTTCCATTGTTGCATCTAGTGCAGGCACGATATTAACAATAGGTTCGGTGGTCATTATTTTCGTACTCGGATCAATTTCCTTAAAAACCTTGATCGCCTGTATGTAAGTCCTCACGAGTGCATACTTCACATCCCAACCCATCCCACGGGCATAAGGCGTGGTGCTGGCGTGGTCGCCACCCAACCATGAAATAAATCCCACTTCATTAATTGGCGTAACAATTAGCGTTTCGCCAGGACAATAATCACGGTAAAAATAAGCAAAAGCACTGCAGACCCCTACAAACCGGTCCGTAAAATGGGGATGTAAAGGACTGAGGTCATCGGGATAGCCAAAATGGCAAACGTCCCAAATTTGCTGGATACCACCGATTCTGGCTGCGTCAATCATTTTCGCCACGGTGCCAAAATCATAGGTGTAAGGTTTCGGTTCCACGTGAGTCCACCGAATGCCTTCTCTTACGGTTGATATTCCTATTTCACTGATGCGTTTATAATCAGCTGATACATTGGTAATATGCCCGGTTTCAGTAAGCAAATCTACCCGGTTTCCATAGTGGTTAAGCTGGTCTGAACATTCAAAACCAGCCATCCAAAAGGTTTTAAATGGATGTTCATCTCCCATTAACTGGCCAGTAATTTATCGGTTTCAAATAAAGTCCAGTGCATTTTCTTTTTCATTTCCTCGAAAGTATTTTCCCAGGATTTATCTGATAAAAACACGTCAACTTTATTTTTCCATTCAACAGTATCGTTTTGGGCAATCGCATGTTCAATAGCACTGATAAACTCATCAGCATTTGATGCGATGCTCACCAGCTTTTCGATTCCGTAAGGTTTAACAACATCGCGGATAGGTGTAGAAACTACTCTTAAACCGGCTGCAAGATACTCTGGCGTTTTCGTTGGACTGATAAAGCGGGTAGAGTTGTTAATTGCAAAAGGAATCAAAGCAACATCCCAGCCTGAAAGATATGCAGGTAGGTCTTGATAATTTTTTTGACCTAAGTAATGAAGATTAGTTCCTGTTGGCAAACTTTCCATCGCTACTTTTACAACCGGCCCTAACAATACAATTTGCCATTCCGGTCGTTTTAACGCAATTTCCTCAATCAGCTTTGCATCAAAGCGTTCATCAATTACCCCTACAAAACCAAGTTTAAACCCTTTAATATTTGCCTGGTCAGCTGGTTCCTCATCTGCAGTGCGAGCCTTGCTAAAGTGCGTTTTATCAATACTACTTGGAAAAACGTGTATGTTATTATGCTGATCTTTTTTTGCTTCGTGTAGCGAATGTCCGCCGGTGAAAACAACATCTGCCGTTTTAAGTAACATTTTTTCCAGTAATACCAATTCTTTGGGTGCGAAATCAAAGGCAGAAAGTTCGTCCATGCAATCAAACACCGTTAATGCCGCAGTATGATGATCGGAAAATTGAAGTGCCATAGGGGTGTAGTACCAGAATATCCAGTCATTTAAATCTGTCTCTCCAATAAATTCCGTTAATAATTTTCGCATTAACAATTTTTCCAGCTCCTGATCTAAACCAAATGGAAGGTGCGGCGTAACAATGGTTAACTGCTCATGCCTGTTGTCTATCGCGAGATAACCAGTTTCTAGATTTTCAAAAATGGGCTCTTCCAGAATAAAAACATTCATTTCAGCAGCAAAACGGCTCATTAAATGCTGTGGACGTTGGAAAACGAAATCCCAGCGAAGGTGCGAAAAACATAGTGTGTACGT
>NZ_AJLG01000233.1 GCF_000258495.1 Pedobacter agri PB92 | reverse complement strand
ACGTACACACTGCAAATCTTTTTACTAATTCATGAAAGTAGTACGCTCTAGCCATTCTAGCATCAGCTTTATAAGTATTTAAACTATCAGTTTGTGCACCAGCAGAAGCCTGTATTTGCTCGTAACCTTTAATAACTACATTAATATTTGATAATCCTGAATAATATCCCTGATAAATGCCAGCGAAATCATCATTATTTAAAAAACTCCCCCAACGATGAGGTGCTCCATTTCTGTTTCCAAAATCTATTGAAGCATTTAATTGATCGCCTTGTACCTCTTGTAAAACATTGTAGCTACCATACACGCGGCCTCTTAGCGCAGCATATATTCCTGAATTCCAATATTTAGCATCGAGAACGGTATTAAAACCGGTAGATATATCCACTTGATCATATGGCTTTAGATCCAGTTTTTTACAAGAAGTAATCGCTGTTAAAGTCATTGCTGCCCCGACTAATCCCAAAATTATATTTTTCATAACTTTATTATATTTTAAAGTATATCTCTTATTTATTAAAATGTCAATTGCATACCGAAACCAACTTGTCTAGTATTAGGGTTAACGCCTAAGGTTAGGTTAGAATCTACCTCTGGATCTGGACCAGTGTACTTAGTAAATGTTAAAAGATTTCTTGATACAAAGAAAATCTTTGCACCCTTAACTACTTTGGTGTGACTCAATATTGACTGAGGTAAGTTATATGCCAATTGAACGTTCTTTAATCTCAAAAACGAAGCATCTTCAATTAATCTGCTGTCAAATTGAGTAAATTGTTGAGTAAGGTTAGGGAACGTAGCATTCTGCCCTGGAGTTTTCCAATAATCTAAAACAGTTATTGCTTGGTTAAAGCCTGAAAATGTTGTAGGGTTTTCAAAGAAATACCTATCGTTATTGATTAAGTATTTACCTTGTGAGAAAGTGAAATCTACACTTAATGAAAGTCCTTCATACCCAGCATTAAAACCAAATCCACCATTTAACCATGGGTAGCGTTCGATACCAGTGTTTTGCTGTAAATTAGCTGCAGAAAAAGTACTTGTAACGGCATTAGGATCAGTTCTTGTATTTATACTTCCATCTCCTGCGTTTGGAATGTACCATTGAGGCAATCCATTTGCCGGATTAACACCTGCCCAAATTGGGTAAACGAATGATACTGGTTGTCCAATTGCCCAAAGTACACCAGTTCCAGAATTTACGAAGTAATTTTTTCCCTGAAAAAGTTCAGTGATCTTATTTTTGTTAAAGTTGGCATTAATGTATGGAGTAATAAATGCTTTATGCTCGTCATTAGTCCAGACATCAAAATTTAAGCTTACATCCAGACCTTTATTTTCTAATGCACCCACATTTGTTCTAACTAATGAGTAGCCCGTAGTAAATACTTGAGGTACATTAAATAGTTGTCTGCTTGTTTCACGGAAATAGAGCTCTACATCTAATCTAATACGTTTTATAAATTCTGCTCTAAAGCCAAAAGATGTTTTTTGCTGTTTTTCCCAACCTAGATCAGGATTCCCAGCTGTACTTTGCAAAACAGTAGACAAACCATTATAATTGGTTCCACCAGCGGCAGTAGCTAAATTGTCGTAATTACCGATAGCTGAATTACCGCTTGTTCCTGTACTTGCTCTTACTGTCAAGTCATTTAACCATTCAACATCCTTTAAAAAACTTTCTTCCTTAGCTTTCCACATTCCACCAATTGACCAGAATATAGCACTTTTATTATTCACGCCAAAACGAGAAGATTTATCTTCACGAATCGAGCCGTCGATATAATATCTGTTATTATAGTTATATTCTAAACGTCCAAATAGCGATTTAAATGAATATTCTGTTTTGAATGAGCTTACTCCTCTATTGGTTGCATTACCATTTTGTAGAATAAATAAATTATCGTTCGGCAAACCAACTGTGCTACCCCCAAATTCTTGAGTAGTACCATCTACATATTCCTGACCAACTAAAGCTGTAAAATTGTTTTTACTTAAAGAAAATTTATATTCTAATGTATTTGTAACAGTTTTATTGATCCTTCTTGAATAATACTCAGAAAGTGTACCTGCTCCCGGAAATGCTGCATAAGATGGTAATCTAGCATCGGTAGTTCTATCAATAAATCCATCTATACCAGCTTGAGATTTAAATGTTAAATTCTTAAGAGGAGAAATCTCTACAAAACCACTAGGAGTAAAAGTTAAACGATTTCGGTTATACGGTGTATTGTCAGCAAGATATCTGGGACTATACCTACCCCAACCTGGAATTTGCGTACCGTAGTACTCATTACCATTAGCATCATAAGGTGAGAACCAAGGTTGAGCTAACAGTGCCAAAGGTCCATTTGTATCATTACCAGCTAAAGGATTGGTTTGTGTATCCGAACTACCACCAGCAAGGTTTAAACCAATTTTCATATAATCATTTAGTGTAGTAGTTAGGTTTGACCTTAAGGTATAGCGATCGAAATTAGAGCGAAACCTGTTACCTTCACTATCGAAGAAACTTCCTGAGATATAGTACGATGTTTTACCACCGCCTCCAGAAACTGTTATATCTGTTTGATAAGTAGGCACATCCTTTTTAAAATAATAGTCATACCATTTAGTATCATTAGGATACTGGGCCAACAACGTTGCAGTTTGAGCTGCAGTTCTTAATCCTTGTTCAATTTGCAATTGGCTTAATTGAGCTGTATTAAGAAAGTTTCTGTAAAATTTATCGCTTGCAGGATTTGCCACCGAATATTGCCCCTGAACGGTGATGGTTGCGTCTTGCCCTATCTTACCTCTTTTGGTTGTAACATATATTACACCATTTGCAGCACGGGCACCATATATTGATGTAGCTGATGCATCTTTCAGAACTGATATATTTTCTATATCGTTAGGATTTGTATTTAAGATAGTCGATTCATCCACTTGAATACCATCTAACAAAAACAATGGAGCGTTACTAGCACCTAAAGACCCTACGCCATGTAATCTAATTGATGAAGTTGCTGATGGCTCTCCAGACGAAGTGAATACCTGCAAGCCTGAGACCTTACCTTGCATAGCATCGAAAGCATTTGCAATAGGCTTGCTCTCTACAGTTCTGGCACCTACTATAGCTACAGTCCCTACCGTAGACGAAACTCGCCTCGCTGATCCGTAACCACTTACGACAACTTCGTCAAGTATTCTTGAATCATTTGCAAGAGAAACATTTAGGGATGTAACATTCGCAGATACAGATTTATTTATTTTTAAGTAGCCAACGGAAGAGAATTCTAGTTCGACAGTACCAGCTGGTACACTTAAAGTATAACGACCGTTAACATCACTGGTCGTACCACCAGTAGCATTTTTTACTCGGATACTGGTACCAGGAAGCGGTAAGCCATCCTCTTTGGCAGTAACTGTTCCTGTAATTGTTCGGTTTTGTGCCCATGCAGATCCAGCAAGAAGCATTAACACGAACAAACTTTGTAGAAGTTTTTTCATGAAATTTAAGTTAGTGAATGATTGATTTAAGTTTCTAAGATAGAATAAACGCATGCTTATTTCGCCGGCAATGACTCAGAAATTCAGCATAATTAGGAGTATATTTGAATTTTGACATTTTTATTACAATCTTATTAAAACAAAATTAGCATCACGAATTTTGTTCATTGTATTAATCTAAATTCCTTACAAATAAAAAAAGGAGGTTAATCACTTAACCTCCTTTTTCTAAATAATATTTTATTTAATAAACCCAGATAAACCGCTGTTTGATACCGGGTTTTTCGGTAAAACTAATTCTCGCTTTTACAGAAAAAGTCGCAGCATAATTTACGCCTTTGTAACTCGAAGGAATCCAGTCGATGTCAAAACCTTTTTCAGAAATCACCAGTTTTTTGGTGACTAAAATTCCATCTGCAACATATTGCGCCTGATAGTTCGCACGACCATTTTTATCAATTTTGGTAATCAAATCAGCTTCCAATGTTCCATCAGCATTTTTGTTTTCAGTTTTAACCATGCGCTTAAGCTCAGTACCAAGTAATGAGATGTATTGATCAATAGAGGTAATCGGAACAGGAATACTTGCCTTTTCTTTTATTTCAGGATCCTTTGTATCAATCTCCACTTTGAGCCTGTTAATGCTTGTGGTATCCAGAAACAATAATTTCTTCAAATCATAATTGTAGCGAAGGAATACTTTGCCGTCATCATTAAAAGCGTACCAGTTGCCTGTCCGAACGTTATCTTTGTAAGCGCCTCTCAGAAAAACTTTATCTTCTTCTTTCAAAACAGAATATACGCCTTCAATTTTTTTAGAATCGTTCATCGCGTAAACAACTTTGGATTGGTCGGAAAGGACTGATGTTTTTTGCTCTTGCGCAAACAAAAGTTGATTAAGCAAAAGCGTCCCTATAGTAAGGTAGAATAATCTGGACTTGTTTCTCATATTTTCTAAATTTAGATTAAAATAAATATAATCTTTTTAAACGAAAAAAAGGTTATGATTTTCATCATAACCTTTTTTTTAGAATTTGAAATTATTATCTCTCGTGATTGTATTTAAGCACTAGGCCAGTAACCGCTCTTCTATTTGAAGTAGGATTCCACTCAAAGTTTAGTGTAAGCGTTTTAGCTGCCGGGTCATATCTACTTACCGTAGCAGGAATATTTCTTAGTGTCGCATTACCTAAAGCAGTCATCGTAACCAGATTCGTAGCTGGATCGATCGTTGCTCTAAGGTTATCAATACCAGCAATACCAGATGAACCACCATGCCATGTTAAACCATTGATTTGAACAGTGTTTAAGTTAATTGTTTGTAAAGACACATCAGGGTTTCCAGCTAAGTCACCATTCAAGCCATCATTAACCGTTGGAACACCTGGAGCAGTAAATCTCTGAACGTTTCCAGCCGTTACATTGTAAACCCCATCATAGATGTTTTTTGGCGTAACGTTTAACAAAATCGTTCCGAAGTTTCCACTGATGATCCCTGTAGAAACCGAAGAGATTGTTAATGGAAGCACTTGTAAACCTGTAAAGGCAAAAGTTAAAGGGCGAAGTGCTACATTAAAAGTAGCTTTACTTGTTCCGGCTTTGATCACCACTTCATTGGTGCTCAGAGTATAACTTTCAGCGCCTAGCAAAGTATAATTACTTGAAGTTGCCGTATTATATTCCTGAATTTTTGCTGTATTTCCAGGAGTAATTCTAACCGTAATATCTTGAGGCGCTGTAGCTTCAGGGCCAGAATAACTTACCGTAATTGGTAAAGTTGGAAGAACTGCTGTTGAATAAGAAAATTGATACATTGGTGAAGGCGTACCATTCACAGCGATTTGTGCAGGATTGGCGAATTCAATCACATTGTGCCCTTTAGCAGGGTCCAGGATCATTGTATCATCTTTTAAACAAGATGTTAGCGTGCTAGCAGCTAGTAAAAAAGTCAATGATTTAAAGATATATTTTTTCATAATTTTTATCAAATTAATTTAAGTCCCAAAAAATTCTTGAACCAAATAACGTTACACCAGCAGGAACATTGCCAGGATTATAAGAATATTCTTGTGAAGGATAAAGTATTCTACTGATTAATTTATCTGGACGTGTAGATTGCGATTGTTTAGAAGCAAATGTTAAACGTCCATCTGATGAGCCATCAACTATTTTCGGAAATCCAGTTCTTTTGAATTCATTGAACGCCTCATCACAGTGAATCACATTCATTGCAATATATTTTTGCGTGATAATGGCTTCAATCTGCGCCTGCAAACCTGTTGCAGGGTAGTTCACCAATGGATTATTTGGATTTTCCTGAGTTTGATAAGCAGCAGATTCAGAAAGATAATCCCATCCTGCAATTGCAGCACCAGCTTGATCCTGATAAATATATTTGAAAGAAGCTTTAATACCTTCATCAAATGCTGTTTTCGCACTTCCTGTTAAATAACCTCTTGCAAAGGCTTCCGCCTGTAAAAAGCGACTCTCAGCAGCCAAAAGAATAGGCTGTCCTTGAGCAGGTCCTTTTGCTACACCTATGTAAGGTGTGTTAGCGTCAGTACCTGTAAACCATGAAGTTGAACCAGCCGGTGGAACTACAGTTGAAGGTAAATTTTCCTCACCTAATCTGTTTACTGCCGGACTTGGAAAGCCTCTATAAATAGCGTAACCTCTACCTTGATCAGAAATCTTAGTGCCATTATAAAATGTTAAAATCCAGATCGTTGGAACAGCCTGAGCTT
>NZ_AJLG01000232.1 GCF_000258495.1 Pedobacter agri PB92 | reverse complement strand
CAAAACTTTTTGAGCCAAACGATGAACTTGTTGCCACAATACTGACGGCTCAAAATATAGAGCTTCAGGATAGGCAAGGTCTTTATGGTAAATTAAATTCTCTCTTTCAATCTCGATTATTTCGCCATTAGGCTTGGCTAGGGCAACGCGAACGTTACCCGTACCAATATCAACAACCAAGTAAACTTCTTCTTTTATTGCCATTACGCTAATTTTTAACCTGATGATCCACCAACTTACTTTCCTTTAACCAAGTTAATAATTTGGCATTCAGAATATCAACATGATGATCTTCCACCTCATGAGTGGCACCAGCAGTATGTGGCGTAGCCAAAACTTTTGGAGAATGGATCAACAAATAATCTTTTTCATCAGGCGGCTCGTGATCAAAAACATCCAAAACCGCTCCTCTGATTTTATTATTCTGTATAGCATCAATCAGGGCATCGCGATCAACCACACTTGCTCGGGCCGTGTTTACAAAAATAGCCTCTTGTTTCATTCTGGATATTAAGTTACTGTTAATCATTCCAACCGTATGGCTATTTACAGGTAAATGTATTGATACAATATCGCTGCTTTCAAAAATATCCTCGAGTGTAGTTTTCCGGTAAAGCGGGTCAAATTCATCCAGAAATGGGTCGTAAAATTGAATATCGCATGGAAAACATTTTAGTATCTTAGCAATTCGTTGTCCTACCGCACCAAAACCCACCATCCCGATTGTTTTACCAGCCAGTTCATTTCCTTTAAACTGAAGATACGATGTATGTGCACCGGCTTCCCAATTTTCGCCAGTGAGCCATTGCCAGCTTGGGATGGTCATGCGCAAAAGATTGATGACATTGGCCACAAACATTTCGGCTACCGCCTGTGCATTTCTGGCGGGCGTATGAAACACCGGAATACCATGTTTTTCTTGCGGTATGTAGCGCTACATTTGATGGCGTCCCCCTACAAACGCCTATAAACTGAAGATTTGGATAACTATCAATTACTTTTTCTGTCACGTGATCGTGTTCAGTAATCAAAGCATCGGCCTTACTTTCGCCGAGAAGCGTAATCAATTCAGACTCATTAAAAGAGCGTCCCTGATCCTTCCAGGTTTTGTAAATCACTTCGCCAAAATTTTTCTCCAATATTTCTCGTCCCTGATCATTATACGGAGCGGTAACTAAAATCCTCATCTATATATGTGTTATTTTTATCAATTAATTTGTTGCTATTGCCTGTAACTCCGGCTCACTCACCTGAGCCGTTTTGGCATTTAAGGGTAGAGTGATGAACCGGGTTAATATTGCACTCAGAAAATACAGCCCCGCCAAAATCCAGACTACTCCTTCATTACCAATGTAGCCGATGAACATCCAGACAATTAGTGGTCCTACGAAAACAGCCAGGCCTGCACCCAGGTTAAGGATAGACATTGCAGCACCTTTATCTTTTTTAACCAATGATGGAACCAGTGCCGAAAGCGGAACATAACCTGCCAACATCGCTCCCCATAATACGCCACAAAACATGATCATCCAGAAACTGCTGCCAAAAAGCACAGGCGAATAGAAAAATAGCAGGGTGGTAATGCCACAGCCAAAACCACCAAACCACATGATGGTATTTCTCCAGCCCAGTTTATCGCCAACGAAACCAAAAATTAAATTAAAGGCGATGTTAGCAATAAAAATGGTTCCCCAGATTTGTACCCATTCGGTTGTACTAAAACCTTGTGTAGCCATATAGGTGGGTAGAAAAACCGGAAAAGCAAATTGCGCTGTGGTATTGATGATGCGCACAATTCCTCCTATAAGCACCTTTGGTTGTTCGACCACTACCGTTAGGCCTTTCATTAATTCTTCCGATTTATTGACTGTCGTCGAATCAGATTTGAATTTATCTTTAACTAAGACCAGAGCGAAAAAAGCACCAATTAAAACCCAGAAAATGGAGCTCCAAAGGGTATTTAAATAACCAAGGTTTTGAATTGCCCAGCTGGAATAGTAAGCGCCAAAAACATTTAATCCGCCGGTAAAAACAAACCAGAACCAACCCACGGCGGTGCCTAATTTTTTCTGAGGGCTTCTATACGTAATCCAAACTAAAAATGAATAAGCAAAGAACGGATAACCAAATCCACGGATGGCATAGGTGAGTAACATGATCACATAATCTAGCTTAGGCACTCCGTAACCTACGAAACCGGCAGTTCCTAATATGTAAAGGATCAATCCCATTAACATCGTTTTTTTCGGTCCGTAACTTTCTACAAGTACGCCGGAAAACCATGATGAGATGGCAATAGTAACTCCGTAGGCCGTAAATAGCGAAGCTGATTGCTGAATGCTCATACCACGGCCGATTAAATAAGGACTCAACCAACTGCCTTCCAGTCCGTCGCCCATCATAAAAATTAAAATACCAAGATAACCCCAGCCCAGGTTTTTAGGAATTCCTACCCGATTGAGCAGTGAATTCTGTGAATCAATTTGTACACTCATAATTTGGTTAGTAAGGTTGATTTACTGATGTTCGGTTAGCCACAACAGTTAATAAGCAATTGGTTTACGTTTAAAAACCTTTTACCAAATTAACTAAATTAAAGTTTATAAAACAAAATAAAAGTAAAAAGAAATATTATGAAACCATTAAGTTATTGTAATTATACTGTCGTATCATAATCGCTCAAGAGTAATAAAACTCAATAAGCTTTGTTGACATCAATAGGATATTACTCGCGAAATAAGTGATGGACAGTAGCCATTTATTAAGAATCAACGTCTTGGGATTGTATTAATTTCATTTAATACTCGGGGCTATTCAAGAACCTTAGGCGTTGATACGGAAAAGCTTTTTTCTTTAACAGTATAAAAAAGTATTCCAATTTGGTTTAGTTATTGATTTTGTAACGGCTTTATTATAAATTAGATCATCACAACCAAAACTAACCAAATGGAAAAATACAATTTAATTGCCGGATGTTTTATGCTCGTAAGTAGCTTAGGTCTACTTGTTTTTCTTTGCCGCCCGAATAAAGAAGAGGCAGAATAAGTAAATGAGCCAGATAGCATGTATGCGGCTTAATAATCGGTATCGTATTTTACGAAAATTATAAGCTAATTAATGATCTTGATTTAAACAATCTCGCTGTTCAGGTGTTGATTCATTATGGCATTTAAAGCAGCAATAATTTTAGGAATAACCATTGGATTGGTTTCATTTTTTGGAATTCGAAAAATCATTAGCGATCATCAGCTTCCGGCAGGAGGGTAAAAAGACTTGTTAATTTAGCGAAGCCCAAGTCCTTTTCGAAAAAACTCAACAAACGGTATGGCCAACGCAAAAGATGTCAGGATATCTGCAATCAGGAGGCTTCTTTCCTTACATAAGTCTAGTGGGCACCTGAGCTCATAAAACGGTAATTTGATATAGTTTTCGCCAATAACTCCGGTTTGATAACCTTTTGGTAAAGCGCCGGCTTGAGCATCGTTCAAGACAAAACCAGCTGAATAAGCTTCAGTCAAGGCTTTTTCCAGTAAATCAATGTTTTTGATAATAAAACTTCTGATAACCTGTAATCCAAATACGTCTGGTTCAAAAAGAACACTCATATAACTTCCTTCAGGATTAATGTGAAGCCGGTAAACAGGCTCGTTTCCACCATTCAATAACGGACTAATCGATATATTAATAAAGGTATGATAAGGAAGCTTTTTTTTGGGCTTAATAATTATCAGGGTTGATATAAACCGATTTACATCTATTTCGCGATCGAGTGCTAAATCCAATAGCGACAATTGGTCCAGAATCAGATAAGCCAGCTCAGAGACTTCGGTTTTAGCCTGTTCATACGCTCCGATATGATCCATTAACCATCCCTGATTATTATTTTCCTTTAACTCAGTTAAAAACTTAAGCGTTCTTTCCATTGAAATGTGATGGATGTTTAGATAATAAAAGCTTAAATTGTTTCAAACGCTGAGTCTCGAATAGTTAATGTTTTGTAAATCAATACCACTAAACCTGTGGTAATTTGCCGGCTTTCAAATCTTGCGATACCTCTTTTGCCTTGTCGATATATGAGGGAAGCTGCTCCTTGATTTTCTCAAAGTTTGATGTTCCCAATACATCTTTCTTGGTTAAGTATTTTATACCTTCAAATATTGCGATGCCGATAATGGCGTTTTTAATAAATCCCATAGCTAATTGTTTATACATTGAACATCACTTTTCCTGGTTTAGTTTTAGAATAAATCAGCAATCATAACACAACTAAAATGGTAATTATAGCTAAAGCATAATTAACGCCTTTTGTATGAAGTAAATTGATTGAAAGATGTGGTCTATACCGGTAACTACAATGTCGTTCTAGCGATAATTGAAAGTTGAATTAGAGAGATTTGCGAAGATTAAGATAAAATGGCACCTCGATTTTTTCAGTTTTACCATTTAATACGAACGCTGCCGCTTGAGTGCCCAGCTGGTGAAAATCTGTAGAAATGGTGGTGATTCCGTTAAGAATAAATCGCTTTAAAGGCGTTTCATTGTAAGAAATTAAACCCACGTCTTTTCCAATGTCAAGTTTAAGTACAATCAGCCGCTCAATTAAAGTTACCAAATCATCTTCCATCAGGTTAATAAAAACCTCTCCAGAATTGATTTCTTCTTCTTTGACATTATGAATCACTTTATGACTAAAAGCATACTGCTGGCAAAAGCGGTAAAAACCAGTTAAAATCTCCTGGGGCACATAACTCTGTTTGGGAAATATAATTTTGATGGTATGATATTTAGAAAGCTGTTCCAGCGCCTGCTCTAACGCTGCGTAAATGTCCTGAGCAAAGTTTTCATAAGCTGCAGCAAAATTTCCCGTAATGCCAGGTAACAACTTATCCAAAATAACCAGTTTTTCCTTCGGGATGGTATTGATTACCTCGTGTGCATTTTCTCCACCTTCCAGGAAATGAGGAATAATCACAAAATGAGTATAATCGTCAATTTTAGAAGTGATCATCTTTTTAAAAAAAACAAAGTCATTGTTGTAAATGTAAAAATCGATCGCTGCGCTTTCCCCCACCGCCTTTATAAATGAATCGTAAATGATTTTTTTGTGCGTACTTAATTTGTTAAAAAGCAGGCATACCTTCAATTTTCTTGAAAAATCGGTGTTAATGATGAAGTAACCTTTGCCCGGAACTGAATCGACTACACCAAGTTTACGAAGGTTACGATAACCTTTTTCGGCAGTATCGCGAGACATTTCCAAACTAAAACTTAACTCATTTATCGAAGGAAGCAAACTGCCTTTCTTCAACTTGCCAGATTCAATACCACTTAAAATGGCATTAGTAAGCTGTTTATACTTAGGTGTTGATGAATATTCATCAATCTGGATGTGGGATATGACGTCGTCTGCTTTCAAAATGATTCACGTGGAGATTCGAATATAAGAAAAATCTCTGTTTCAGATGTGAAAACAACATGCAGAGTTCGAAAAAAAATCCTGGTAAACAAACCGCGGATGTTTTGGGTCATCAGTTGATTGACTCCAAGACATCCGCGGCAAAGCTTATTGAATTATATTTTATGATTCTATTGTTCGCTGGATAGCAGAATAATATTTCAATTGAATCATATCCGTCGGTGCAGGGTTTTCGTTCCAGGCATCGTTAATAGCCAAAGCGGTTCCTATTGAAGTTGCCTGTGAAACCGAAGACGCATAGACCTCGATATCGGGAATGGATGTAGCCAGCAAATGCATATAAATTGCATTTTTACCAAATCCACCATCAACAAAAACCCTTTTTACGCCATTATTTAAAACGAGGTTTAAAGAATAAATCTGTTGTTTAACCAAATCAAATATTAACTGATGATAAGCCTCTTCGGCAGTTTGAAATAGATTCAGATCACGCTCCGGAAAGGCAGAAACAGCCGAAAATTCAGTTTGCGGAATTAAGTTTTCAGGTACTTTATTCGCCAGCTTCAAAATCATCGAAGGATTGAATTTCAGGTGCTTAAACAAATAAGCCGCCCGGTCAAAGTGTTCTGCAATGCGTTTGAGCTGTACTTCGTGCTCATAGCCAGCAAAAATCCGTGAAGCTTTAATCGGTTTACCCTTATAATGCATATAACAAAGGCAATCCTGCTTCAGTTCTTCCTTTGTTAGTGGTTCCTGATTGAACGGATTTAAACTAATGCACCAGGTTCCGGTTGAGATGAGGATAAACGGCGTGTTAAAATTTAGTGTGTACGT
>NZ_AJLG01000231.1 GCF_000258495.1 Pedobacter agri PB92 | reverse complement strand
TGCTGCGGAGATTATCCTGGCCCTGGGGAAACTCCCGGTTGAGCTGGTGATTACCACCAATGGCACCCGGATCGCAGAAATGCTTCCTGTACTTTTAGAAGCAGGCATAAAAACGGTGAACATCAGTTTAGATACCTTACAACCTGATAAATTTTTTACTATCACCAGAAGAGACGTTTTTCATCAGGTAAGAGGAAATATTGAACTGTTATTGCAACATAAAATCGCTGTTAAAATTAATATGGTGGTGATGAAAGGATTAAACGATGGTGAAATTAAAGATTTTATAAACTGGACAAAACATAATCCTATTCAAATTAGATTTATAGAATTTATGCCTTTTACGGGCAACAAATGGACGAGTAACAAAATGTTTTCTTTAGAAGAAATTTTAGCCGTTGTGGAGAAGGATTTCGTGGTTCTACCCGTAAAATCTGCACCCCATGATACCGCTAAACATTTTATGATTCCTGGTCATGAAGGTTCTTTTGCTGTAATTAGTACCATGACTGCTCCTTTTTGCAGCACCTGCAATCGCATGCGGCTCACTGCCGATGGGAAATTGAAAAACTGTCTTTTCTCAATAGGCGAAACAGACCTGTTAAATCCGCTAAGAGCCGGACAAGATGTACTCCCACTGATCAAGGCTTCCATTTGGGCTAAAGAAAAAGAACTTGGCGGACAGTTAGGTAAACATTTCGAAAACCTGGATGCTACCCTCCTCAACAATAGAAGTATGATTACCATTGGCGGATAGAAAATGATCTCTGTACACGAAGCTAAGGCACTTATCGCGAATAATATTCAACCACTGTCTCCTGTTAAATTGCCTTTATCGCAAGCAAATCAACATATTTTAGCTGAAGATGTTTTTGCCATTTGCGATATACCCGCATATGAGCAGTCGTCAATGGATGGCTATGCCATTCGCTTCGCAGAAGCAAACATCGCTCTGGAATTAAACGGTGAAATGGCTGCTGGGACAAATACGCAACTTACTATAACTGCCGGACAAGCCAGCCGGATATTTACCGGTGCACCATTACCATCAGGTGCCGATACCGTAGTGATGCAGGAAAAAACAGAAATTTTAGATGGAAAATTGGTGATTCAAGATAGAAATCTTTCTGCTGGACTTAACGTTAGAAACAAAGGTGCGGAAATGAAAACAGGTGCATTGGCAATGAGAAAAGGAGATTACCTGAGCCCGGCTGCCCTTGGTTTTCTGGCAGGAATTGGCATCACCGGGGTATCAGTTTTTCCTATGCCAAAAGTTTCCATTATCCTTACCGGCAAGGAACTTGTTCAGCCTGGCGAAACTTTAGCTTTTGGGCAGGTTTATGAGTCTAATTCATATTCGCTGAAGGCGGCATTAAACCAGGAAGGAATTAATCAGGTAGAAATTTTTGAGGCAGATGACGATTTAGAGGTATTAACTACACTCCTCCAAAGGGCGTTGAAAACGAGTGACATAGTATTGCTTACGGGCGGCGTAAGCGTTGGCGATTATGATTTTGTGCTCGAAGCTTCGGCCCGCTGCGGAATTCAAAAGGTTTTCCATAAAGTAAAACAAAAACCCGGAAAGCCACTGTTCTTCGGTAGATTGGAACAGCAATACATTTTTGGGCTTCCCGGCAATCCATCTTCTGTGCTGAGTTGTTTTTACAACTACGTTTTGCCAACGCTTGCTGCACTTTCCGGCAAAATAAATCCGGTTAAGGAAATGGAGGCAGAGCTAAGCAGTGCCTACAAAAAATCTTCCGGATTAACCCATTTTCTTAAAGCACATTACCAGAATGGGAAAGTAATTCCGCTGGGGGCACAAGAGTCTTTCCGTTTAAGTACTTTTGCTCAGGCCAATTGCCTGATCATGCTTGAAGAAGAAACTGAGCAAGTGAATCAAGATGAAAGGGTTAAAATCATGTTATTACCATGATAACGTGCTTTGAAAATCGATTAACTAAAAAACTCTCAAACCACATCAACTAACTATATAAAATTACATATAAATTTAAAAATGAGATACATCACCCTAATTATTTTATTATTTTCTTTAACTGTTCATGCGCAAGAAAGCAAGCAATTTACCATTGAAGGTAAAATAAAAAATCCTACTACTTTAAACCTATCAAACCTAAAGGAATTTAAAAGTTTGAGTTTAGATAGCATGGTGGTTTTTAATCACCTGATGCAGCGGAAAAGCAGTATCAAAAACATTAAAGGCGTATTATTAAAAGATGTATTATCCAAAATAGACATTGAAACCGCCTCCCCGAAAGTATTAAGTGAATATTACATTGTATGCACCGCTACTGATAATTATAAAGTGGTGTTTTCATGGAATGAGTTATTTAATTCGGAAACTGGAAAACATGTGATGATTTTAACTGCTTTCGATGCAAACCCGGTAAAAAATGAAAAAGGAAACATTGCATTAATTTCACCAACAGATGAGGCAACGGGAAGAAGATTTGTAAAAGGATTAAGTAAAATCACTATACTTCAGGTAAATTAGCGCTATGGAAATCGAAATTATCAGTTTCGGGAAAATAGCAGAATTGGTGAACCTTAAGAACCTGAACATTGATGGCATCAAGGATACCGATGGTTTACAAAAGCACCTGGAAGCCGTGTTCCCAAAACTCAAAGAAATTAAATATAAACTGGCACTGAATAAGCAAATTATACATGCTAATAGTCCGTTAACATCAGGTTCAGTGGTGGCCATTATGCCGCCCTTTTCCGGAGGATAGAACATGGATAGGGAAAGATACCACAGACAACTCATTTTAGATGGTTTTGGTACCACAGCGCAAGATAAATTACTAAATTCAAATGTTTTAGTGATTGGTGCAGGCGGTTTAGGATGTCCGGCTTTACAATACCTTACTGCTGCAGGTATCGGTCGTATCGGTCTGGCAGATGGGGATGTGGTTTCACTAAGCAATCTTCATCGTCAGGTACTTTTTGCTACAACAGATATTGGAAAGCTCAAAACAGATGTGGCTACTGAAAGATTGGCGGCAATCAATCCTGAAGTTTTCATCCAGTCCTACCCTTTTTTCGTTACGCGAAATAACATCCTCGAATTGATAGCGGACTATGATGTAGTGATAGATGCTACAGACAACTTCGAAAGCAGATACCTCATTAATGATGCCTGCGTACTTTTGAAAAAGCCGCTGATATTTGCCGCCGTTTCAGGTTACGAGGGCCAGCTGGCGATATTTAACCTGGCAGATGAAAACGGCATTACTACGAATTACCGCGACCTCTTCCCTGTTCCACCAGCAAAAGGAGAAATTCCAAATTGTTCCGAAAATGGAGTAATCGGTGTGTTGCCTGGCATCATTGGCACCATGCAGGCTGCAGAAGCCATCAAAATCATCACCGGAATCGGAAAGCCATTAAAAAATAAAATACTAAACTATAACCTGCTGGAGCAGTCGTTTTATGAAATCGAAGTCACTCCGGCTCCAGCTAACAGCTACGTTTTACCAAAAGACAGTAGCTCCTTTTTAAAAATGAATTTCGGGAATCAAAAAGCAGATATAAAGAAAAGTGTAATAGAAATAGACATTAGCGAGCTGGAAGATATTCGGCAAAAGAAAAATACGCTACTTATCGATGTGCGTGAAAGCCATGAAGTCCCTCAACTCAATCGCGGAGAATTCAAGCAGTTTCCCATGTCAGCTTTGCAAAACCTGCTCAACGAAGAGATTGTAGAAGATCATATTATTTTGATCTGCCAGCATGGGATCAGAAGCTTATCAGCAGCTGAATATCTTCATGAGAAATATGGCAACGAAAAAAACATATACAGTTTAAAAGGCGGAATTGCCCGTTGGAAAAACTTTTTCACCTCTTAATCATGACGGAAAAGAAAATTAAAAACATTTTTGTTCAGGGTGCCATCAGTGCCGATTTCATTGCAGATAGCATAGCTAAACACAGTTCGAAGACAGAAATTGGCGGTCATAGCATATTCCTGGGGCAAGTAAGGGCAGATGAAATTGACGAAAAACAAGTTGCGGCAATTGATTATACTGCTTATGAGGAACTTGCTTTGGCACAAATGCACCAAATCAGGGAAGATGTTTTCAGCAAATATCCTTTGAGTTGTATGCATGTGCACCACAGTTTAGGCGTTGTAAACGCCGGAGAAATTTGTCTGTTTGTTTTCACTTCATCAAAACACAGAAAACCGGCAATGGATGCCTGCGACGAACTGGTTGAAAGAATTAAAGCAGAATTACCCATTTGGGGCAAAGAGATATTTGCTGATGCTTCACATCAATGGAAAGAAAATAAATAATATGGTTAACATCACGCATAAATCAAACACCCTTAGAATTGCTATCGCGACTGCAACCGTTCGGGTTTCAAAACAAGAAACTATCGATGCCATTGAACAAAGAAAAGTACCAAAAGGCGATATTTTTGAGTTTGCCAGGGCAGCTGGTTTATTTGGTGTAAAAAAAACAAGTGATGTCATCCCCGACTGCCACCCCTTACCTGTTGAATTTACGGCTATCACTTACGAAATAAAAGATTTAACCATAATAATTTATGTTGAAGTACATACCATCTACAAAACTGGTGTGGAAGTAGAGGCCATGCATGGTGCTTCAGTTACCGCTTTAACCATGTATGATATGCTTAAACCTATTGATAAAGGGGTTGAGATCGCATCCATCAGACTATTAAAAAAATCAGGAGGAAAAAGTGATTTTAGCAAAAATGACTTTGCCGACCTCAGGGCGGCGGTTATTGTTTGCTCTGACACGATTTCTGCAGGCCAGGGTGAAGACCAGTCAGGAAAAGCCATAGTTGCTAAACTAGAATCTCTTGGTATGGAAACCAGCATTTTCGAAGTGATTCCAGATGATTTTGATCAGATTCAAAACAAGGCCAAAACACTTTCAGCAGCAGTTGATTTATTGATTTTTACCGGCGGAACCGGCTTATCGCCACGGGATGTAACCAGCGATGCTGTTTTACCGCTGATCGAAAAATCTATAGATGGTATTACGGAAACTGCCCGCCGTTATGGCCAGGAACGTATGCCATTTGCCATGTTATCCAGAAGCGTAGCCGGATTAATCGGAAATTCTCTGGTGCTGACATTGCCTGGATCATTAAAGGGCGCAACGGAAACGATGGATGCACTTTTTCCTCAGGTATTACATGTTTTTAAAGTGATGAAGGGCGCCAGACATTAATTCAGCACAATTGCTAATGTTCCACGCCTTGAGCATGCACACAAGGTTGTAGTTTATAAAGTCTTTACTATCTTTATTCCGTGAACAAGCTACTACTTTCAGCCATCTATATTTACCCCATTAAATCACTTGGTGGAGCAAGTGTAACGCAATCTTATATAGAAGAACGAGGGCTGCAATTCGATAGAAGGTGGGTTCTGATTGATGATCAAGGTGTGTTCATTACCCAAAGAAAATATCCACTATTATCGCTTTTACAGGTCGATGTATTAGACAATCAGTTAAAGATTTCACATAAAGATGATCCTTTAGAAACGATTTCGTTTTTTATTGATCAGCAAACAAATCAAAGTTTTGCAGTTAGTATTTGGGATGATTTAACTATGGGTTTCGAAGTTGATCCAAAAGTAAGCGAATGGTTCTCCCGTTACATGAACTTTAGTGTAAGGCTAGTGAAAATGGATCAGGGCACTAAAAGACATGTAGATCCGAAATATGCAACCCAAAACGAAATTGTGAGTTTTGCCGATGGTTACCCCTGCCTGATTATTGGACAGTCTTCACTGGATCAACTAAACGAAAAACTAAACGAACCCGTTCGCATGGATCGGTTTCGCCCAAACTTTGTATTTACCGGCGGCGAAGCGCATGTTGAAGATACTTTTAAAGACTTTGAAATGGGCGGGATTCAATTTTTTGCTGTTAAACCTTGCGCCAGATGCGTACTTATTACTGTTAACCAGCAAACCGCTGCTAAAGGTGCCGAACCGTTAAAGACGCTTTCCAAATATCGCACATTCAACAATAAAATTATGTTCGGTCAAAACCTTTTACATCAGGGTTCGGGCATCATTCGCGTAGGGATGGAACTTCATATCAAATCTACCAAAGAAAAAATTCTGTCATAAGATCTGAGGGCATCTCCAACTATTCTATGCTATCAGAAAGTGAATAAGCCGCAATCATTAGCCTATCCAGCATACATCACTTCAAAAAAAAGGATTATTTACTAAAATAAAAAAA
>NZ_AJLG01000230.1 GCF_000258495.1 Pedobacter agri PB92 | reverse complement strand
AGCGCCCCTAACGGATCCCGCCAGACAGCTATATGAATTGGGCAAGGCTCAATATCAGGAGCTGGCTTACAAATACTGGCTGCTTATGGATGGACTAAAACTATCAGCATAATGAAAAAGCTATTAACATCCGATTACGCCAAAGCAATATATCTGGCAATCGCAGTGACACTAATCATTTTAATCATCGTACCAATCAAATAAATATCATGAAAACATTAATAATAAACAATCAGGAATTTACAGTAAGCGAGAAGCTTGAGGGATTTACTATCGAATCAAAACCGTCTAGCAATGTAGCTTTCTACGGCATGAACTCAGAAACCAAAGAGCTATTCGTTCAATTCAAAAACGGATCTGCTTACATCTATAGAGGTATTACCAATGAGGCCGCGATCGGTTTGATAAATGCCGAAAGCGTAGGCAAGTATATTTCTCGCTGGATCTGCGGCCAGTTTCTTTCCACTAAAATGGAAGGCCAGATGATTTATCAAAACCCTTTGCAAGCGGTAAATGCCACTGATTTTGGAAGCAAAAATGATTAAGGCATGGAAGATCATGAATTCAGGGCCTTAGTCCAAAAGCTAAGGGATGAGCAAAAGGCATTCTTCAGAACCAGGAACAAAACTCATCTCGATACAGCTAAAAAGCTTGAGGCGCAAGTCGATAAAGAATTATTAAACGGGAGCGATAAACCCCAAAATCAACAATCACTTTTTTAATATGAATACACTAACAGTTGAAACAGGCGCTCAAGTCGCCATCACTCGCAGGATTACAAGTGTAATGCTGAAAAGCCACGGAGGCGTTGATGTGAAATTTGAAAAGACAATCACGATTCCTGATGAGCGTGAAGATATCGACGAAGATGAGCGTGAGGATATCCATATCCATTCAGATGATAAGTCAGATGTTAAGTCATTTCCTCATCCAGATCTATTGCATGCGATTGAATTGCTACGTGCTCATTATGCAATCCTTGCCAATCAGTTAGGCACTAAAACCGATGACCTGTCTACACTTGATGATGATCCTGATTTCTTAATGCTTTTCAAAGTCGAAGGTGTAAAAATCAATTATGATCCATCTGGCTCAACAGCTAGTATGAAAGGTACAAGCGCCACTCAGTACGGTACGCTTAAAATCGAAACTGCACCAGTATCATTCGAAGGATCATACAAGTGGCGTGAAGAATTCTCTCATGTTGTTGAGCATGTGTGTGATGAGGCCTTAAGGTATTTGGATGGAAAGATTGCCCCTTCAGCTCAACTCGATTTATTCGATGAGGATGGGAATGAAATAGATTAAAAAAGCGACATGGTAGCCGGTTAGCTTTCCGGCAATTAGCGAGGTTGGGAACTGGCAATCTTATATAAGCGCTTGCTTGTAGAGTAATCTTGTAGGTTCGAATCCTGCCCTCGCCACAAAGTCAGTTCACTACTGCAAAAGTTCTTTAACTCATGAGAATCGTGAACTCATAATGAAACACTAGTGGGACTGGCAAAACCAATATGCCAGTCCTTTTTTAACCATCCAATATAAAAACCATTATGTCGAGAAAAGTAATGAGTAAAAAGAAAGGAGTGCGCCATGGCTAAACGGACATTGAACTATAGAGAAGAGAGCCGTAAAAATTGGTATCAAATCAAGGAAGATGGGGATAACTCTCAATTATCTACCGAAGATTTAAAGTTCGGATGCATCTTAAGAATAGCCGATTCCATGGAGTTAATGGCAAAAGACCGCACTGAACTCGAACGCCAAAACAAACAGCTTGGAGAATTAGCTACCAACCGTTACGAAGAAATTCAAACATTAAAAAAAGCAGTTGCCGCTTACAAAGGCAAATGGAACAAACTTAAAAAGCAGTTGGCAGAAATGGAGGCAAAATGTATATAGGAGAAGTAAAAACAATGCAGGATCATTACGCCTTGCAGTTCAAGCCTATTCCTAAAGTATTGGCAGCCGCAAAAGAATTGCCTGGCCGCTCATGGGATTGGAATAACAAATACTGGAAGGTTCCCTTATCCCATAAAGATGCAGTTGCGGATTTCGCTAAAAGGTTCGGCCTTGATTTCGATCGCCAACCTGAAGCAAAAAATACATCTCAGTTTGTAATTGCACCATTGCCGGCATTGGAAACTCCAATTCCTTTAAAGCGTCCATTGTTCCACTTTCAAGAGGGCGGCGTCGCTTACATGATGCAAAAGCGTAGATGTATTTCCGGCGATGATATGGGCATGGGTAAAACATCTCAAGCTATAGCAGCTCTTCACGGCTTACATGCGCAAGGCGAAGCGGTTTACCCGGCACTTGTAGTATGTCCGTCATCAGTTAAAATTAACTGGCAACGTGAATTTGCAACAGTATCAGGAGCGAAAGCAATCGTATTAACTGACAGTATCAAAAATACATTTCCGGAGTATTACCGTGCAGGAATGGCCCAGATCTTTATCGTGAATTATGAAAGCTTGAAAAAATATTTTGTCGATCATATTGATGATCCAGGTATTAATGAGGAAACTGGAAAAAAGAAAAAGCTAACCATTAAGCATTTCCACTTCAAAGAAAAGTATCTGAACTTCTTTAAAACGGTCGTGGCCGATGAGGCTCATAGGCTAAAGAGCTTAGCTACCATCACCACTAAAATCGTGAAAGGTATTTCATCTGGAAAGGAAAACATCTTGCTGTTAACCGGAACGCCTGTAATTAATAAGCCTCAGGATCTTGTTGCATTACTTGGTATTATGGATCACATGAAAACGCTTGGAGGTTATCAGCATTTTATGAAGCATTATTGTGGCGGTCCACGCGAAGCATCAAACTTACTCGAGCTTAATTACAACCTGAACAAACATTGCTTTTATCGCAGGAACAAAACCGATAAGGATATCATTCAGGATCTTCCGGATAAGATGCGCCAAAAAATCATCTGCCAACTTTCAAAAGAAGCTCGCAAAGAATATAACGACGCCCGTGATAATGTTGCAGCTTACCTGGCTAAGTATAAGAATTCAACGACTCATGAGATCGAGAAGAGCATGAACGCTGAAGTACTGATGCAAATTGGAGTTCTTAAGAACATTTCTGCCAGAGGAAAACTGAAAGACGTTTTTGATTTCATTCATGATACGCTTGATAGCGGTCAAAAGCTAGTAGTATTTGCCAGCTTAACCGAAATTATAGCTGCAGTGCAAAAGGAATTTCCTCATTCGGTTCGCATTACCGGGCAGGATGACACTAACCAAAAGCAAGCAGCTATCGACAGGTTCCAGCAAGATCCAGAAATGAAACTGATCGTGTGTAACCTTAAAGCAGCTGGTGTGGGTGTAACGCTTACGGCCGCTTCAAACGTTGCGTTCATTGAACAGGGTTGGCATTCGGCTATTATGGATCAGGCCGAGGATAGATGTTTCAGGATCGGCCAGAAGAACAATGTGATGTGTACTTATTTCCTCGGTGAGGACACGATCGATGAGGATATCTACGATTTGATACAGGAAAAAAGAGAGATCGCCAATACGGTAAGTGGTGCCGTTGATGAATTCGAAACCACAACAGTCAACAGTTTGATTAAACTTTTTACGGAGAAAAGGGATGCGAGATAAAGAGATGTTAGCGAAACAAAACCGACGCAGGTATTACTTGAAGCAGCGACTGAAAAAAACATTCAATGTCGACACGCGACTAAAACAGGTAGAAATTCCAACAGTCGAGCAATCTTTATCTAACCAACAAAAGATTTGGTTAAATGAGCTCGGAAATAAATTCGGTTACAACTTACAATACGGTATAGCATGAATCACTTATCACTTTTCAGCGGCATGGGTGGATTTGATCTGGCCGCTGAATGGATGGGATGGGAAAACATAGCTCACTGTGAGTGGAATCCATTCTGCCAACAAATCCTAAAATATTATTGGCCTAAAGCTATTAGTTATGCAGATATTACAAAAACAGACTTCTCTATTCACAGAGGAAGTATTGACATCATTACGGGCGGATTCCCGTGCCAGCCATATTCAACAGCAGGAAAACGGAAGGGAAAAGATGATGAACGCCATCTCTGGCCACACATGCTTAGAGCGATTCGGGAGATTAAACCACGTTGGGTTGTGGGCGAAAACGTTCTCGGACTTGTTGGTTGGAATGGAGGGCTGGTATTCGAAGAGGTGCAAGCTGACCTGGAAGCTGAAGGGTACGAAGTTCAACCGTATATACTTCCAGCTGCATCCGTCAGCGCTCCCCATAAAAGGGATAGAGTCTGGTTTGTTGCCTACTCCAAGAGCTTCAGAAGGGGAGCGGGGATCAGAGAGAAGGTTGACCGTTGTGAATGGAATCCCAAAGAATATTTCTACGAAAGGGCTGGCATTCGGAATAAATCTGAGGCAATTGGCAGAGCAGGGATTTCTCCCGACGCCAACTACGAGAGATTGGAAGTCGAGCAACGCATCGGAGGCCACAATGATTCGAAATGCAAGACCACTAAACGAAACAATAACGGGTGGGAAGACTGGCCAACTCAATCCCCGATTTGTGATGGAGATGATGGGTTTCCCGCCAGACTGGACGGAATTACCTTTTCTAAATGGCGACGAGAGTCAATCAAAGGCGGTGGTAATGCCATAGTTCCACAGGTAGCTATTCAGATTTTCAAAACGATTGAAGAATATGAAAAACGGATATAAATCCCTTCACAAATCTTTTAGGTTCACTCCTTTTCAATTATCGGAGATGTGCCGGATGTATGCAAATGGCCAGTCTTTTAAAGAGATTGGCCTAACATTCGACTTAAGCGCCAATGCAATAGAAGGGCATATATTAAAATATTACATCGGCATCATACCAAAAGAGAACCAACAAAGAATAATAATACAGTCCAAAATAAACGAATACAATGGCTAGAGAACAGAGAAAAGATGTTGACTGGTTTCCTCACGTTTGTAATAAACCAAAGGAGTTGCATATCCTCGAAAGTCGATACGGTAATGATGGATATGTTGCTTATTACAAACTGAAAGAAGAGCTCGGCCGTGCTAAAAATCACTACATAAATATCGATGATGAACTCGATTGGATGTATCTCGTTTCTGCCTTTAAAGTTGATGAAGATCTTGCTCAAGATATCTTAACTCACATGGCAAAATTGAAGATTATTGATAGGGAATTATTTGAGATTCATAAAGTGATTTGGAGCGAGGAATTCAGTAGCGATCTAATAGAGTTGTACAAAAAGCGTGTAAATAAGTTGTACTTCAAAGTTGATGTACTTGCACAAATTACAGGTCAATCCGCAGCGGAAACCACTCAATCCGCAGCGGATTCAGTCGAAAAACGGCAAAAATCGACTCAATCCGCGGAATCAATCCCTAGAGAAGAGAAGAGTAGAGGAAAGAAGAGAACAGTAGAAGAGAGTAGAGAAGAAGATCAAAGTAAAAATCAGAGATTTTCACCGCCCTCTCAATCTGATGTAGAAGAATACTTTTCATCAAAAATTAATGAAACATTTTGGAGCGATGCCGAATGCAAAAAAGAAGCGAAAAAGTTCGTCGATTTCTACACCTCAAAAAACTGGTACGTCGGCAAAAACAAAATGAAAATCTGGAAGTCAGCAGCTTCAGGATGGATAAACAGAAAAGAAGAATTTAATACTCAAAAAAATGGAAACAAAAATAACGGACGCGATAACAACAGCAATCAAAACGGGGATAAAGATTTCGGCGAACTATGATCACATTGAGCTGACCGAAGAGGAAACCAATGCAGCCATTTACGCCGCGAAAAAATTCAAAGATGCTAAAATCCGTGAAGCTGAGTACCGGAAAAAGATTTTTGAAAAACCAGTTTACAAAATGATGAATCGAACTGAGCTTGATTTCTTTGTTCGTGAAAAGTATAACGTTTGCGACATCAACGATGCTGATCGCCTGGCAAAATTTTTTGATGAAGGAATTGAACCCTACATTCTTGATGATGACAACCGTGATGAGTTCAACATGCTTTGTGCTTATTTTTCCGGGCACGATTCTTTTGAATTTGTCCCTGACGAAAAAGGTAACATGAAGCCAACTGGAATGTCGCTTAAAAAAGGACTTCTTTTGTTCGGCCCTGTAGGATGTGGGAAAACTTCCCTGATGAGAATGTTTAGCATCAATTCATTCAGGCCTTACAGTGTTATCGCATGCAAAAGGATCGCCAACGAATATCAGGAAAATGGAGCCAACTCCGTTTACACTTATTCCCAAATGGCACCAATTGCACCACACATGAATAGTGTGTGCGT
>NZ_AJLG01000229.1 GCF_000258495.1 Pedobacter agri PB92 | reverse complement strand
ACGTACACACTGCTTTATTGATTTCACTATCTTTCCATGTTGAGATTCTGCAACCAATTCCACCCTCCAAAGTCAGCTGCTTGTCTTGTTCTTCAGCCAGTGCGAAACGAAGAAAATCGTATGCGACTGCTTTATTTCTACTGCCTTTGGCGATGGTATAAAGCCAATATACATTTAAAGATGCTGAGTTGTTACTAGCTACAGTTGGCAGTAAATCAACATCAATTTTACCTTTAACTTTTGAATTTTCATCTACTTCGCACATTGCGGCGAAACCAAACCAGTTAATCATCATCGCTGCTTCGCCTTGCGAGAAAGCGATTCCAGCCGCTACTGATTCAAATTCAGCAGATTTCGGATGAACAGCGGTTTTATCATTTACAATTTCCCTATAAAAATTTAAGCCATCAATTGCAGCCTGTGTATTGATTTGGATAAAACCATTTTTATCAACCAAACTTCCTCCTCTGGTCCACAGTTGTAAACAAAAATCGAAAACAGCATTGTGACCGTCAGGATAACAGGCAAATATACTTCCGTATAGGTTATCTGCAGGGCGATTAAAAAATTGCGCTACCTGATGAAAGTCTTCCCAGGTTTTTGGAACTTCTAAGGCTTTGCCAAATTTTTCGAGATAATTTGCTTTTTCCGTTTCACACTCAAATAAATCTTTCCTGTAAATGAAACATTCAGGTCCATCGTGAAAGGGTAAACCCACCACTTCCCAACCAAATCGCTGCAAACTCAAAAGAGATTTACTCCATCCCTGTGGGAAATCTTGTGGCTTATTTCTATTAATGTATGGATTTAAAATTTCAACATGTTGGTTCGAATAGGTTTCCAGAATCCAATCGGTGCTGATGTGAGCAACATCGAAATTACCATTAGCCAAACCTTTTTGTGTTATGGTTGCATCATAAAGTTCATGTAAATCCATCACCACCATTTCCAGCTTCGACTTACAGCCTGAAAACGCACAAAATTTGTCCCAGAATTTCTGCATTGCAGACTCAAAAGGAGCAAACTTGCGAACGGCAATCCTGAAAGTTTCAACCTGGTTATGCATTTGCAATCGTGTTCTGTGTGATAAATTCTTTAATGATTTTTTCGTTATCCTGCCCTAATTTCGGCGAACCCTTTGATGACGTTAATCGTTCGCCATCAATGCGAATCGGGCATCTGGTTGTTTCATATTTATAGCCATCAACCATTTCTACTTCCTGTATCATATTTAAAACCTTGAAACCATCGTGTTCCATCAAGGCATTCCAATTTAACACATCAGCACACCATATATCAGCTGGCTCTAAAATAGAAAGCCAATTTTCAGTTGTGTTTAATAAAAGATGTTCAGCTAAAATCGCCTTAATTTCATCACGTTTATCAAATGCCTCACTTGGCTCTAAATAATCTTCCAGCTTTTCACAACCTAATAACTTACCAAGTTGTGGAATGGAACCCATCGCCAATGCTAAATATGCGTTTTCTGTTTGATAAATTCCATATGGCGCCCCCAAATAAGCGTTAGCATTGTTGTTTTTCGAACGTTCTGGCAATGCGCCACCATCGTTCATAAAAGTAGTAATGGTTTCAAACTGAAAATCGTAAGCCGATTCCATCATACTTACCTGCACAAAACCACCCTCATTTTTTATCGCTTTGCGATACAAACAAGCTAAAAGACCTTGCGCTAAATGTGCGCCAGCCAACATATCAACAATGGATAAACCCATTGCAACAGGGCCGCTATCGGCATTTCCGGTTAGCGAAGTTAAACCTGTAACTGACTGTAGCAACAAATCCTGACCAGGTTTATTTTTCCATTCCGTATCCGTTCCATAGCCCGAAATTTCGCCATAAATAATTGATGGGTTAATAGCAGTTACGGATTGATAATCGAAACCTAAACGTTCCATTACACCCGGACGAAAATTGTGAATCATTACATCTGCTTTTTTAAGCAGTTCGCGAACCATTTCGCAATCATCTTCATTCTTTAAATCTACTTCAAAGCTTTCTTTATTTCTATTGATGGCATGAAAAACCGATGATTCACCATTCATAATCAAGTTTGAGGTATATAGCGTACGGCAGATATCGCCTACACCTAAACGCTCAATTTTGATTACACGGGCACCCATGTCGGCTAAGCGCAAGCTCGCCGATGGCCCAGAAAGAAACTGGCTGAAATCGATAACTAAATAATCTTCAAGCGGTCTCATATATTTTATTTTTTGTTAAAACCTCGTCATGCTGAAATCATTTCAGCATCTTTTTGCTTAAGACCCTAAAATAAATTCAGGGTGACGGCTGGATTTATTTTATTTCATTCTAATTGTCATTCTGAGCTTGTCGAAGAACTTTTATTGCGTTTCGACAGGCTCAACGTGACAATTAGCTTAATACTAACTCCTTATTTTACTATTTACATTCACACCTCGTCATTGCGAGGCACGAAGCAATCTCTTCTTTTTGTGTAAACTGTAAAAAGCATTTTTTAAATGAGATTGCTTCGTCGTACCTCCTCGCAATGATGGACTTAAGTTAATTCAAACTCTTTATTAATCTCTTCTGTATTAAAACCCAATTTTGGTGCAGCTTTTGCAGCAAACAATTTTTCATTATCCAATCGAATTGGGCTAACTGTAGTTTTGATTTTAACACCTTTCCCTAAATCCAAATGTTGCTCTATCTCTAACTTTTTATAGGTATTCAAAGCAGTAGCCGTTTGGTAATTTAATACTTCTGCACACCAAATTCCATTACTTTCTAATAGATTAACCCAAAACCCAGTATCATTTTTCTTGAACGTTTCCGCCAAGCGGATAATCAATTTATCGCGATTTTCGAACGCAGAACCCGCTTCGACATATAAGTCATCGATGTCACAATTGATTATGGCGCAAATATTTGGAAGATTACCCATTGCCATTGCGATATGTCCGTTTTTGGTTTCATACATTCCGTAAGGTGCACTCAGGTAAGCATGTGCGCTACCTTTCGCTCCACTTCTATCCGGAAGTTTCCCTCCATCATTCAGGTAAGTGGTAATCACTTCAAACTGAACATCTAAAATAGATTCTAGCAAACTCACCTCCACCAAAACACTTTTATTGGTTTTTGCTCTTTTAATTAATGCTGCCATAATCCCCTGAGCCAGATGGTTTCCGCACATAATATCAGAAACTGAAAGCCCGAAAGGAACAGGTCCATCGGTATCGAGTCCTGATAAAAAAGTTAGACCTGAAACCGATTGCACCAATAAATCCTGACCTGGTTTATTGCGCCAAGGACCTTCATTTCCATAACCAGTAACCATTCCGTAAATAATTTTCGGATTGATTTGCTGAACATTATCGTAATCCAGGCCAATTTTTTCCATTACACCCGGACGGAAATTGTGCGTCATTACATCAGCTTTGCTGATTAATTTTTTCAGCTTTTCTAAATCTTCAGGATTTTTTAAATCGGCTGCGTAACTTTCTTTATTGCGGTTAATGGTATGAAACAGCAAACTATCGTCATCAACAAAAAGATTTTTGATGGATAATTGGCGGCAAGCATCTCCAGTTTTTGGTCGCTCGATTTTAATTACACGGGCACCTAAATCAGCTAATTTTAATCCAGCCGATGGACCTGCCAGAAACTGGCAGAATTCTAAAACCAAAAGTCCTTCTAAAGGTCTGTTCATGATAATACCAAAGTTTTAGATTTACGGTACAATTCGTTCATTTGATTTAAAACTTGGATTTCATCGCCACCATTCATTAAATAATCGCGAACAACATCGCCTGCGTGGTCTTGAAAATACATGGAACCGTGGTAACGCGGACGAAGAAATGCTCTCTGCAAAGCTGGTAATGTATTGTAAAAATAATTCTGGCTTTGGCGATTAACTTCATCATTTTTCCATGCGGTTAAATGTCCTGGCTGTCCACCGTTTTCGAAAAATAACGTTGACTGACACGCAGGTGAACCTACAAATTCTACATATTTGGCTGCTACATCAAGTTCTTCGCATTTAGAGGAAATAGCCAATCCTGTTCCGCCTAGTGTGCTTCGTAGATTATTTTTTCCATCCAATGAAATCATGTCGTGGAAATGCAAAACTTTACGGGCATAACCGTTTCTCGAGTAATTTGAATAGCCGTAAGCAAATGGACAGTAAGCAATTTCATCCGTTTTAGTCATTGCTTCATAAACCTGAATTGGATTTCTATCGAAATTTGCTTTATCTATTTTGGAAGCCAACTCCCGGTACATTTTTAAAACTTTAATACCTAAACTTTGCGAAACCACCTCTTCGTCGTTTTGGCAAGGGTCTTCGCCTGATGAGCAACAAAGTGTGTAAAAGTTCATTAAAACATCTATCGGAATACCTGCGAACGCGACCAATCCCTTATCGGCAAGTGCTAATAAATCTTCAAATGATTTAGGTAATTCTAATCCTTTTTCGGCTAACAAATCTGGTCGCGATGCCGCTACAGGCGTTGCCGCATCAATCGGCAATGCCCACAAATGCTCATCGTAAAAATAGCTTTCATAAGACTGACCAACCGAATTCCTTTCCTGGTCGGCCAGATAATCATCAGAAAGATAAAAATCCAAAGGAACAATGGATTTTGTTTTCGCTGCAAAACCCGCCCAAGGATGGTCGATCACCAACAAATCAAATCGCTCTGCTAATTCCTGGATGGAGAAATCGGCAAACTGCTGCAAACTTCTTTTCTCCCAGGTAATATTAACATTTGGGTACAATTCAGAAAATCGCTGTGCGGTTGCCACCATTGGCAAAAGCCCACGACTGTGGTTCCATGTTATTCCTTTTAAATTAATCGTCTTCTCCACTGATCTTAATTTTTTATCTTTTTAATTTCCCAACTTGTATATTGATCGGGATTATTTTGTTGTAATGGTTATTGATGAACTTGCCAAACCTTTGGCGTCTGCCGTCAGCTTAATACTTCCGGCCTTTTCCGTTGATTGAAGAATAGCCAAACATAAACCGTGAAATGCTTTGCGATAATTTGCTTTAAATGGTTCCAAACTTGCCTGAAAGCCGTTATCCACCCCGGCAATAAAACCATTTCCTTCTATCTTAAAATCAACTAAGTTATCTGCATTTGGAACCACATTTCCAGCTTCATCCAAAATGCGAACGGTGATGAATGATAAATCCTTGCCATCGGCTTTAATGTTTTTTCTATCTGCAATTAATTCAATTTTTGCAGGTGCTCCTGCAGTTCTTACCTCGCGAACCAAAACATCTTTTCCGTTTTTACGAGAAACCGCTTTTAACGTTCCGGGCTCAAAATTTACATTCCAAAGCACATGTAAATCATCTTTCTGTTTTGACTTTTTGCCTAAAGATTTACCGTTTAAGTAAAGTTCAACCTCGTCAGCATTGTTATAATATGCCCAAACTTCTACTGATTTTCCGGTTTCCCAGTTCCAGTGTGGCAAAATGTGTAAAACCGGTTTGCTGGTCCACTCACTTTGGTACATGTAATAAGAATCTTTTGGAAAGCCCGCCAAATCTACAATTCCGAAGTACGAACTTCTGGCCGGCCATGGATACGGTAATGGCTCACCTAAGTAGTCGAAGCCTGTCCAAACGAATAAGCCTGAAACATGGTCGTATTTTTTAGCTTCTTTCCAGGTTTCTTCGTGGGTAGAACCCCAATAAGCAGAAACATTATCGTATGATGATGCAGACCATTCTTTATTTCCTTCGGTAAATTTGGTTTTACCGTCTCTTGGCCAGCGGCGAACGGTATCTGCCGTATCGTAAAAACCTCTTGTTTCTAAAGCTGATGTAGTTTCAGTAGCTAAAAACTTAACTCCAGGATAGTTTTTAGGAAAATCAGCATATTTCTTGTGGTTGTAGTTTAATCCATAAACATCTAAAGCTTTAGCTTGATAGATGAAATTTTTAGTAGAATCAGTTTCTGTTAAAGCCGAGATAACCGGACGGGTTTTATCCAGATTTTTTACAATGCCAACCAGTTCTTTCGTAATTGCAATGCCGGTACTATCAAACTGCTCACGAATTTCGTTACCAATGCTCCATAAAATGATTGATGGATGGTTTCTATCGCGAAGAATCATATCCTCCAAATCGCGTTTGTGCCACTCGGGATAATTTAAATGATAATCATTTTTAGTTTTTTTCTTGGCCCACATATCAAAAGCCTCATCCATAACTAACAATCCCATTTTATCACATAAATCTAAAAACTCTGGTGCTGGCGGGTTATGAGCAGTCCTAATTGCATTCACGCCCATTTCTTTCATGATTTCTAATTGGCGTTCCATCGCCCGAACATTTACCGCAGCA
>NZ_AJLG01000228.1 GCF_000258495.1 Pedobacter agri PB92 | reverse complement strand
ATAAAAAGGACTTTCTGATTTGATCAGAAAGCCTTTTTTTTATTAAACCTAATTTTGAAGCATTTTAGCAATCTCTTTTTCGATTGATTTCAACTCAGTAGGCTTTAGTTTCTTTGTTGTATCTTTCTTGGCATCCAAATACTTAACACCTACCCGCAACGCTTTTAAGCCTGATACACCTTGCAATTCATCAAGGTCAAGCTGCTCTAAATCATCATTTAAATATCCCTGAACTTGCATGTATTTAATATATTCCATGTATTCTTTCGCTTCATCCGGGTTAAAATAAACCATAGAAATTTTATGCGGCTGAGTTAAACGTTCAGTTGTTCCTTTAATTAACACTTTATCAATACGTTTTTTCACCACTTCATATCGAATGTTATAAGCACCCTCCACGTCGAAACGGCGCTCGTCATTTCTAAAGCTGATATCAATCGCATTTGAGTGGATAAATATCAACTGCGTGGTTTCCAATTTACGAGGCATTTCACCAATTAAACTTTTCGATAAACGAGCAATTTCGACCATTGATGTAAGTTGCCACAAACGGATATTTTTCAGATACAATAAATCGAATGGTTTTTCTGGCGCTATTTCCTGTCCAATATAAATATCGTATTCTACCCCATCGGTTCTGAATTTTGCAAAATAACAAGGATAAGATGCTTGCAAATTCGCCTGAGATTTTTCAAGATATTGACTAACCTCAGTGTTGATCAGTTGCATTGATATTTCTAACTGCCTGCGATTGGCGTATGCAGCACCAGTGGCTGGAACAACTACCTCAAAGTATTGATCAACGATTTCTGCAGTTTCAGGATGATTTCCCTTTATAATTGATAAAAACGGATACACCTCGAGCTCTAAAAATTCTCTTAACTGATTTTCTTCATTCGACGATGCAAAACTTCCAATCTGTTTAATCCAATCTTTACAATTGAACAAAAGTTTATCAATCAAATCCAGCTTCACTGTTTTTTTCATCGCTTTCAAAGCATCAATCAGATGATTTAAAAGTACATTCAAATCATCCTTTAAAGCGATATTACGTTCTGTAGTCGAATTACGGATATCAACAGCGCCAAATAGCGGATACATGTGTTTAAAAGTAACCGTTTCAATTTCTTTCACTTTGCTATTGCTATTCTGGCTTTGAAGAAAATGCCATACGGCTTCGTTAAATTTCCACTGAACCGAAGGTTGCAAAGCCGTAAATTTATCCATCAGCACTTCATCCATTTTTGCATCAAATTCTTCAATACTGTATTGAAAAAGCTGTCCAATCAATGGCATCGCCGGACGTAATCTGGAAAGTAACTTGTCATCAACTTGGACTTCGTGGTTTGAATAAACTTCTAAAACCCCTGCCAATTGATTATTATAATAAACCGGCAATACGGAGTATGAGCAAACCCCAGCTTCCTTTAAAACCCTTAAAAACGGATCCTTCGTAATCTGATCATCATTGATGGCGCTTACAAAAATCGCCTTTGGATTTTCCTTGTATTTATCAACCAAAGAATAAAACACTTCCTCTTCAAGGTTTGCAGCTTTTGCCGAATTAATCAGCATACTTTGCGAAAATTCCTTGTTATCGAAAACCAGTTTATTATTAACGGTTAAAAAAGGCATCAAACCAAACTCTAAACTTCCATCACCACTTAAACTTTTCAACGCCTGGATGACGTGGGTATATGCCTCAGTTTGATAATTATGATTCACTAAAGCATCACGAATTCCATCAATAGAATGCTGTAATGTTACATCAGTGATGGAAATGATGCTAAAACCATCAAATTTAAAATCTTTTAGGGGCAGATTATCCAGTAAGTATTCTAACTCCTTATCTTCCTGAAAATATTGAGCTAATGCTTCGAAGTTTAATTCTGGAAGTTTCCCTTTATGTTTAATATCAACAAATTTAGTATCTGTTTGAATATTATAATATTGGGTAAGTTTAGTTTCTTCATTTACATGTGCATAAATAATTTCATTTTTAAGCACATAAGTAAAGTTATAAAATCTGTTTAAAATAATATTGTATATAAACTTCAGCTGCTTTTTCTCTACCGGCTCGCTGTCTTTATTTACTTTATTTTTAGGATCGTGATCTTTAAAAAACTTGTAAAACGCATTTGTGCTAAAGAAAATCTGATCAGGAATTGGGGTACTTAGCGCCCAAAACAAATCATCTTCATCGCCCATTAACGGCGTTAAAATGGTAAAAATTAATTCTAATGTATCTTTGTATTTCGATAATTCTTCAGCATCGATGCTATTTAAAAGCACCTCATCTTTTTCTATCTTCTCAAGTAAAAACCTGTAAAATTCTGATTTAACTGATTTTTCTGTTTTAAGCCTATCTTTTAAATACTCCACAAGGGGGCGAAAAGATAATGCAGATTCTACCTGGCAACCTATACATTCATTTTTATGAATTTTTATTACGTTGGTATTCATGGTATAAGTTTATCTATAGTGTAAATTTTATAGTGATCGATTAATTATTAAACGCTTCGCAAAGATACGCACTCCATGAAGCAACAATGGTCTGCACAACGTAATACTTGGATCAAACATCTATATTGATGTTACACAAATTTAGTACCTAAAATTTAGAGAGAAGTAAGGATACCAGCCCTCTGATGAATGACCCATCACAAATCGAACAACTGTGAGTGATGCCGGAGCGAAATAAACCCCTCCACCTACACCGTGATGCCATGTTTGCGATGCTTCATTTCTTTTCCAAACTCTTCCTACATCCCAGAAACCTGTCAGGCCAATTTGTCCTGGTAAAACATAACTTACTAAATCACCGAGTTTTGCTCTTAACTCTAAATTATTATAGAAAATGTGTTCGCCGGCAAACCTAAACTGACGGTAACCTTGGAGATTTCCCTGCCCACCTAAATACAAAGCCTGGTAGAATGCCGGTTGTCCAACGGTTACACCACCGCCAAAGCGATCGGCCAAAATGAATTTCTTCCTGCCATCAAGATTTTTATAAAGCGAAATGCTGGCTGTAAACTGCCCAATTGAATTGGAATATTTATTTACGCCTTTATAACCCAACAATTTAAAATCTACAAAACTGCCTAACGTTGGTAATAAGTCATTATCACGGGTATTATTGGTAAAGTTAACAATTGCCCCCGCAAACATTTTTTCGTTTCTAACTGTCAGACTGTCAGAAGAATGAAGTGCTCCAGGGTTTAAGATAAATCGTCCATCATTATCTTCCCTGTTAAATTTATAATACTGATAAGATGGTCCGACTGAAAAAGTAGATTTCGGCCTGCGCCACCTAATGGCCGCATCTACCTGATAGAGGTTAAAACGAGCCCGATAGTAACGAATATCATCGCCATGCTCATCAAAATGTGTATCATTTCCTAAACCGAAAAAGTTTTGCGTGTTATTGGGCGCATAAGCATTTCCGTTTACCACGATATCTCCTTTGCCAACTGCCTTTAACCATTCGCCTTTATAGTTAAATCTGAAAGCTTTTGTAGAGAAAGAGTGTAAAAAAGAAACGGTTTGGGAATTGCCCCAAGGTTGTTTTCTAAAGCCGGGATTAGTCTGTTTGTAAACCAAGCCTAATAAAATTCCATCATCGCGATTGTAGCCTGCATTCAGGTTATACGAACGTCTGCGATACATATCCTTTGGGATATAACTGAAATTGGAGGTATCATTGGATATAATTTTACCTATTTTATTCTGATCCTCACCTTGGTAAGTGGCCTTATTGGTTCTTCCGTACAATTTAACAGTTCCGTTACTGTTTGCAAAATCATAATACTTATCACCTTTACCACCTATAATCCTGATCTTGATATTGGAATTTTTGTTATCTAAAAGCAAGCTATCGTTACCATTGTGCATGTAAATTCGAAGTTCTCTGGTCACTTTTGGATCGAATTTCCGGTCAAATAATTCTTCTTTGATATTTCCCTCTTTGGATATTTTATTGATTTTTACCCTTAAACCATTATTATCGGTATCTGAAATTTTGATTAACTCATGTTTGTTGGTCAATTCAATATCTACAATACGATTGAAGAAATGATAGTAATCATTCATCATCTTTGGCATATTGGCAATTCGCTCCCGGAGCGTTGCTAGAAATACATCGTGATGTAGCGAATAACTTGGTTCAGGAAGTGCTTTTAATGCTTTTTCAAAAACTTCATCGTTATACTTGGCACAAAAATCTTTGATAATTTTATCAAACTCTTCTTCATCGATATTGGCAGTCCAACGGCTGCTAATCTCTCTGCCCTCCCATAAAAACCAGTTAATGTTCTGGATCGGACGCTCATAACCTTGCATCATTGGCAGCAAAGAAGATGATTGCGTGAAACGTTGTATTTTACCATCGCCCATGTAAAAAACCTGATCTCGATCTCTGGGAACCGGCGTGTATTTTGAGCCATCTTCTGTTTTGGTTTCTTTCCAACGCCATTGGTCTTCATGTCGATCCCAGTCGCCCAGCAGAACATCGAGCGCCCTGGCCCGCACCCAGGCCGGACCATCTAACTTATTGTCGTTATCATCAGTTAGTTTCTTATCCATTTTAGGTGAACTATCTGATTCGCCAACCGGCTCACGTTCTTCAAACAAGCACAAAGTATTGGCGAAAGCAGATTCAAATTCTCCTAAACCATCATCTGGAGAAACCCAACCAATGATCGGATTAGAATGCGGGATGTTAGCTGCTTTAGCTAGTTCTGGCACAACCAAAGCCGAGAAAGGATGTTGCGCAGACATATTATCTTTAATGATATCTTTAGCGAAAGTGTTGCGTAATCCTTCCGGCAATAAAACTTCAGGAAACTTTTCTACACTTCTCAATACGTACTCTTTCCCGTTTTTATCTTCCAGGCGTAAGGAGCGTGACTGGTTTCCGCCTCCACGTTGAGTAGCTTTTAAACCACCCATCATTCTAGAAACCCTTAATACCGGAACCTTGGTTCGCTCAGCATATTCTTTACGGTAATTTTCACCGAAAACATATCGATGAAAGCGACCAACGCTATCATATTCTGGTTTAATTTTAACGAAAATACTATCAGCTGTGATGGGTTTATCGCGGTTTCTTACTTTTGTAGGCAATAGTTCAAATTTCTTGGTATAGCTATAAACCTTTTTTACGCTTGTATCTGAATAGACGTAATATTCATAACGCATATCATTATTCATTAGCTGATCAGCCACTACATAACCCTGCTGCATTTCATGAAATAACGAGGTTTTACCTTGCTTATTCGGTGAAACCTTCGAGCCTGATCCGCTTACAATTTGAAGCTGTTTTCCTTTAATTAATTGCAAACCATGCTCATGACCAGCAACATAAGTAACATTCGGATAATCGCCAAAAACACCATTTACCGACCTGATCATGTCTTTATAGGCAGGATGATTTAAATCTTCAGGACTTAGTAAAGTAGATCTTAAAAACGGGTAAACCGAGCCTAAAACAGGCATCGGGATATAAAGATTTTTATTCAGGGAAGTTAACGGAAAAAGGTGGTTGCGCAAATTAAAATAACCACCATGCGGTCCGTAACTTTGAAACGGATGGTGCGAAGCCAGCAAAATCACCTTGTCTTTATTTTGCTCCAGCAGTTGTTCCATCCTAACTAAAACCTCGTCTTTTGTTCTGCATTCGCATTCGCCGGCCTGGTTGGATTTATTGTACGGGAACAACCACCATTCACTATCGTAAGCAATAATGGTTAATTTATCCGTTAATTTAATCGCCACAGGATCAGGACAACCATTGTCAGGAATTAATTTCAATAGCGGATCGCCCTGAGCCTTCAAAAAATCATCCTGTGCCTTAATTTTAGCCAAACCCTTCGGACCAGACTTATCCCAATCATGATTACCTGGGATGAAATAAACTGGTGCGCCAGCTTTACGCATTGGCTCAAACTGCGAGCGAAGAATTTTCTTGGTTTCTTCTTCTTCAAGACTGCCAGGCAAACCCATTCCTGTTGGGTAAATGTTATCTCCAAGATAAATTACAGTTGTTTTTTTGGGGATGATCTGTTTGGCCGCATTCTTTAAATCCTGCATTTGCGCAGGATTCATCTCCCCTGCATCACCAAATAGAATGACACGATATTTGACATCGCTTTGCGCAAAAGTGATAAAATGAGTTAAAAATAAAATTGCTAAAAGGGTAAATCTTTTAATCATAGCCTGGCGTTTGTATAAAGATAGATAATTTTCGGCTGACTACTTTTTAACCTTAAACATTAAGATGTTTCCTGCGGCTAAGGTGCCACCCTCGTTAGAAATGTAAAGATTATTATCACGATCAAAAGCAATTCCTTCAGGTTGATTGAATGCGCCTCCTTTAGCGGATAAGTGCCTTTAATTAGTGTGTACGT
>NZ_AJLG01000227.1 GCF_000258495.1 Pedobacter agri PB92 | reverse complement strand
TTTTTCCTACAGAAAAATTAAGGATTGGTTATGGCTATGATTTTTCAATCGGCCCGCTGCAAGGTTACAGTGGTGGAACACATGAGATTTCAATATCATATTCTTTCATCAAACCGAACATCAGACTGGCCACCCCTCGGGTTTTTTAAGCCATAATAAATTAGTAATTTTGGGATCTATCCAACAATATATAATGAAGAAAATTTTACTGAGTTCATGCTTCTCTTTATATTGTTTATTTGCAGTGCAAATTGATGCAAAAGCACAATATGTGTTAAAAGATGCAGATAAGCAATACGAACTTTACAACTACGCTAAAGCTGTAGATTTATACGAACAAGCTTACAAAAAGAAAGAAAGTTTGCATGCTGCCGAGCGTTTGGCTGCTGCCTATGCTTATATGAATGATTATAAACAGGCAGAAAGCTGGTATGCCATTGCATCGAAAATGTCGGGAAGCAAACCAGAAAATATTTTGGGTTATGCAAAAGCATTGCAGAGCAATTCTAAGTATAGCGAAGCCAAAGTCCAGTATCAGGCTTACATCGACCAGAAAAAGGATGTGACTGAAAGGCAAAAAGATGTTTGGCTTTCTTCATGTGATTCGGCAGTAAAATGGATGAAAAACCCTAAAAAAGTTGAATTGATAAATGAGAAAGCGTTAAACAGCACTCAGTCTGACTGGGGCGCTACCACTTATCAAGGTGGGGTAGTTTTCACTTCAGACCGAACCAATACCGGTTTTGAATCAAAAGAAAGTTCTCCTTTTTTAAAGTTCGATGGTGCTAAAACACCCGATAAGAAAATTTACGGATGGACTGGAAATGGCTATCTGAAATTATACATCAAGCCATCTCCAAAAGATAGTTTGGCCTTGTTCCCAATTAAAACCGGCACCAAATATCATGTCGGTTCTGCCACTTTTACGGCCGATGGAAATACGATGTATTTCACCATGACGCCAATTCCTGATGATCTGGAAAAAGTGAAAAATAAGCCGAGCACGGTAAATGTAGAAATTTACAGCAGCACAAAAGGAGCCGATGGAAAATGGGGTGAACCGGTTGCTTTTCCTTATAATGATGTAAATAAATATTCCGTTGGTGATCCATTTATTTCAACCAGTGGAACCAGTCTTTACTTTGCTTCGAACATGCCGGGCGGTAAAGGTGGTACTGATATTTATGTTTCTTTAAAAACTGATGCAGGCGAGTGGGGAAAACCAATCAACTTGGAAGAAATTAATACTACTGGTAACGAACGCAGCCCGGTTTTTGATGCGAATAATAACTTATTTTTTGCCAGTGATGGTTATGTGGGCATGGGTGGATTGGATGTTTTCAGGGCATTAAGAGATGGTGCCGGCATCGGCAAAATTGAAAACATGGGTTATCCTTTCAACTCTCCTCAGGATGATTTCGGCTTCAGCTTGAATGAAAAAGGAGGCATTGCTTACCTTTCATCAAACCGCAACAATGGTTTAGGTAATGATGATATCTATAGCATCGATCAAAAAATGATCATTGCTTTCAAGCTAGAAGGAACAGTGTTCGATAAGAAAACCAATCAGCCTATTCCAAATGCATTGGTAACACTTGCAAAAGTAAATGGTGGAACTGTAAAAACGGAAGCTGATGAAGATGGAAATTATCAATTCAATCTGGCAGCAGAAACGGAATACAATGTAATCGGGGAGAAAACAAACTACCGTTCAGATAGTGAGAACCTGGCTACCATCGGATTAAAAACATCAGAGGTGTTAAAACAAGATTTACATTTAGAGCCTGTCGAAATCAATAAAGCTATCAGATTGGAAAATATTTATTACGATTTCGATAAATGGAACATTCGTCCAGATGCAGCTGTCGAATTAGATAAACTGGTTAAAATTATGTTGGATAATCCAACCATTTGGATTGAACTTGGCTCGCATACCGATAGCCGTGGTAAAGATGCTTACAACCTATCATTATCTCAAAAAAGAGCAGAATCTGCAGTTCAGTACATCATTTCAAGAGGTATAAACAAAAACAGAATTACTGCCAAAGGTTACGGTGAAACTCAATTATTAAATAAATGTGCCAACAATGTTCAATGTAGCGATGCTGAACACCAGTTGAACCGAAGAACAGAATTCAAAATCGTTAAGCAATAATTAAAATTAAGGTTAACAAATAGATTTATTTTTTATTGCCCCTGATGGAAATCAGGGGCATTTTCGTTTAATCAACAGTGAAATTTCAGTCCTTAAACAAGGTTGTGATTACGATTGGATTTACTGATAAACATTTTAAGCTTTTCCATGTTAATTGAGGCATGGATAAACTTCAACGAAGCGTTTATATACTTTTACTAATTGCGCTAATTTTTGGAATACTTTACTTTGCCAGCTCATTTCTTATTCCATTAGCATTGGCCGCAGTTTTCTCCATGCTTTTCATTCGTCTGAGTAATTTTCTTGAGTCTAAAAAAATCAATAGGGCGGTAGCGTCACTAATTTGTATATTAATTTTCGTTGCTGCCATTGGTTTAATTGTTGGGTTATTGTACTGGCAAATGGGCAGTTTGACTGAGAACATTGATGAAATGAAATCAAGATTAACCAACATGATTCAGGATGTGCGTTCGTGGCTGAATCAAAGCGTTGGTATTGATAAAAATCAGCAAAAAGAAATTATTAAACAGGGTAACAGCCAAACCGGTGCAGTAATTGCTGGCTTTGCCGTAAACCTGGCAAGTATTGGGGTAAGCACCATTTTAGTGTTGGTGTATATGTATCTGTGCTTATATTATCGGGCACACATTAAAAATTTTATTTTGAAACTGGTTCCAGATAATCAGGAAGATAAAACAGCGCATATTGTGCATGAAAGTGGTTTAATTGCGCAAAAATATCTAAGTGGTTTAGGTGCAATGATCGGGGTACTCTGGGTGATGTATGGCATTGGTTTTAGCATTGTGGGTGTAGAAAGTGCCATCTTTTTCGCAGTGCTCTGCGGCATATTAGAAATTATTCCCTTTGTCGGAAACCTGACGGGAACGAGTCTGACCGTTTTAGCAGCAGTGGCGCAGGGAGGAGATTCGAAAATGATTATCGGCGTATTAGTGGTTTACGCCGTTGTGCAACTGGTACAAACTTATATTTTAGAGCCGCTAATTGTAGGCGAACAAGTAAATATTAACCCCTTGTTTACCATCATGGCAATTGTTGGGGGCGAGTTTGTTTGGGGCGTTGCCGGGATGATTTTGGCCATTCCACTATTGGGTATTGTGAAGATTATTTGTGACCGTGTCCCTGTTCTTCAGCCCTACGGTTTTCTCATTGGTCCGGCAAAACCTGTAGTTAGAAAAAGAAATATATTTAAAAGAAAAGCTTAGTTTATACAATAGAGATGAAGAAAAAAATACTCATTATAGATGATGATAATGACCTGCAGGAGATATTTCCGCTGATGTTTCAGCACAAAGATTACGAGTTAAAATCATTATTTGATGTGGAGCACATAGATCAGGTTATTAAAGATTATCTCCCTGATTTGATCCTGCTTGATATCTGGATTGGAAAAATTGATGGCAGAGTAGTCTGTAATTATTTGAAGAGTCATGCAGAAACTGTTGACATTCCCATTCTGCTCATTTCTGCTGTAGAGATTGATATTGATGATGTGCATTGCCAGCCCGATGCGATTATGCAAAAGCCATTTGAAATGGAAGAATTGATCAGCACAATGGATGAGCTTTTGTCTGAATAGCCTCAGCAATATCTTTGTATAATCAAGGTCATATAATCAGGAAAGCAATACATGTCATCCATTTAAAGGATATTTTTGTGCTTTGATATTATACAAAGCCGCAACATGGATACCAGCACTTTAAAACATATTCCTTATTCAGTTCTTGATCTTGCCACCGTTTTAGATGGCTATACCGCTGCCGATACTTTTAAAACCAGTTTGGAAATTGCCCAACAATCTGAAGCGTTGGGTTACAAACGTTACTGGTTTGCAGAGCACCACAACATGGCAGGAGTAGCCAGTTCGGCCACAGCCATTCTTATTGGATTTATTGCCGGTGGTACCCAAAGCATTCGGGTAGGTTCTGGCGGAATTATGTTGCCCAACCATTCGCCGCTTATCGTTGCTGAGCAGTTTGGTACCTTAGCATCACTTTATCCAAACCGTATAGATTTGGGTTTAGGCAGGGCGCCCGGCACCGATCAGGTTACGGCGATGGCCATCCGCGGCGAAAATTTCCATGCTGCACATAATTTCCCCAAAGATATAGATCGTTTACACCAATTGTTCTCTGCTGATAATGCAGGATCAAAAGTGAGGGCCATTCCTGGTGAAGGACTGGATATCCCGATTTGGGTGTTGGGATCGAGTACTGACAGTGCCAGGTTAGCTGCCGAAAAAGGTTTGCCTTACGCCTTCGCCAGTCACTTCGCACCGGCACTATTTGAACAGGCCGTTTCGATATACAAAAATAATTTCAGGCCATCTGAATTTCTGGATAAACCTTATGTAATGGCTTGCGTAAATGTTGTTGCTGCTGATACGGATGATCAGGCCGAATTGTTATCGAGTTCTGTGAAAAGAATGTTTTTGGGTGTAATTACAGGAAGAAGAGAACGTTTAAAGCCTCCTGTTGAAAACATCAATTCTTATTGGGATCAGCTGGAAAAAGAGGCTGTAGAGCAGATGCTTTATTATTCTTTCATTGGAAGTAAAGAGACCATCAAACTCAATTTATCGGCATTTGTTTCCAAATTTGGTGTAGATGAAATTATGAGTACTTCGCATATTTATGATCATGAGGCGAAATTGTACTCCAATAAATTGTTTGCCAGCATTTTTGAATAATCTGTAGATCTTACTTTACCCGGTAGTTGTCTATAGCGATTACCCATTCATCGTGGCCGCATATTCCGCATTTAAGAGGTGCTTTTGTTTCCACATGGTCTACATTTCCACAGAAGGCGCATGCATAATGTTGATCTGGTGATGGTGTTTTGGTTTTATCGGCGAATAGTGCTGGCAAAATGGGTAAGCCATGGCGTACCTTCTCATCGGGATAAAAATAAATGCTTAAGGTGCCTGATGTTTCCAAAATAGCTGTTTCTACCTGACCAAGATGCGAGATACTTTGTTGTCTCATTTCAGCAAAAAATTCATCTTGTGCCAACGCTTCTTTTTTAAATTCTTCAGTATTAAAGCGTCCGTCTTTGATCAGGTAAACACATTTACCTTCAATCAGGTCATCTAATTTTTCATTTTTAGCAGTAAGGTAGGTGGTTAACCGATAGGCACCTACAATAATGAAAAATATTATGACCGGTACCAGCAAGCCGATTTCTTTGTAAAACATCGGGTCGCCGGCTGCAGAACCTAAGCTGATGATCACCACCAGTTCGAAAACGGAAAGTTGCCTTACACCACGTTTCCCTAAAAGCCTTAAGCCAATAAGGATGATGAAATACATGATGAAAGTGCGGAGTGCAATCTCCAGCATAAATTCCCAGTTTTCCTCTCCAATGAAGAAATTTTTCCAGTCGATGTTTAATATCATAGCCTAATTTATAAGGCTATAACAACCAGATCTGGAAAACGATTTGAGAATTGAGATAATTTTTATTTGGATGGCCTTCTACGCCAAAATAATTTCAGATTGGAAACCTGGATTGTTGTATATTCGACATGCTTTTTAAACATGTCGAATAGTTAAAAGGAATGTTTAATATGATTTTAAAGCTTCTGCACCAGCGGTTGCAACTTCATGGTCTTGATCAACCGTTCCGCCTGAAACGCCTATAGCACCGATGATGGTACCGCTTTCATCTTTCAATACTACGCCACCAGGAAATGTGATCAGGCCACCGTTTGAATGTTCGATATTATATAAGGGTTGTCCTGGTTGCGATAATTTTCCAATTTCTCCGGAATTCATATCAAAGAAACGGGCAGTTTTCGCTTTTTTTATCGAGATATCGATTGATCCCAGCCAGGCATTATCCATCCTGTGAAATGCTTTTAAGTTCGCACCTTCATCCACAACAGCAATGTTCATGGGTACACCAATTTCTTTTGCCTTGGCCTTAGCGGCCGACGATAATTTTTCTACAATCTCTAATGTTAAACTCATCATATTTATCTTGGTTAAGTGTATTTGATTAACATTATTCGCTGCTTATTGTTCTGATTATGAATGGTATTTAATATTCCAGATCAGAGTATTGATCAAGTTCTTTTGTAAAAAAAAATCTCCGATAATTAAACCGGAGATTCTTATTAAGCTTTAACTCTTTTCACTTTTCCTTCTGCCTTTTCAGGAATTTGAATCGAAAGAATGAGGTCGATGCTCTCTGAGTTTGTTTCATAATCAGCAGCTATTTTTTCCCATCTCTTGAGCTCAATTTGCAGGTTTTCAATTTCTTTACCTAAAGATTCTATTTTGCTCTGAATTGATTTTCTAACGTTCGTATTTGCC
>NZ_AJLG01000226.1 GCF_000258495.1 Pedobacter agri PB92 | reverse complement strand
ACGTACACACTAGCTACGTGAACATTCAAAATCAAAATTTGTTCTCTCAAAAAGTCTTGAATGAATCTTTTGATTTGTTTTGAACTGCCATGGTACTTTTTAACTAACTAGGGTTCAAGTTCTATTAATGTTCAGCTTTCTTTATTTTTGTGGTATTTAAGAACAATGAATCAAATCAGCTGTTTAAAATGGAATGAAAAAATATTTTAATTTCTTTTTGGTTGCCTGCCTGCTTAGCGCTTGTCAAAATGAAAAAGGGGATAGTGGAGTGGTCAATAAATCTCATGTAAAAGGGCCATCAAAGTTGGACCCAAATTCATCTCCTGCAATCGAAAACGAAAGTCCCCAAACTTTGGCGGAAATCCAAAAGTATTTTGAGACGCTAGAACGTCGGAGATCTCAAGGAAGATTGGATTCCATTAAAAAAGATTTTGATTGTGAAGGAGAAGCCAGCGCAAAAGCAGTATATTTTTATCAAGGTGAAACGCTATGCATGATTAGGGTCGAATATCAGGAACATGATCACTATTCTTCCGAAATGTCATTTTACCTGGCTAAAGGGAAGCCATTTTTTATTTTTAGAACAGACTATACCTGGACTTTCGCTGATGGAATGGCCGCTGAAGGCATTACTAAAGAGAATGTAAAGGAAAAGCGTTATTACCTCATTAATGATAAACCTGCTAAATATCTGGAGAAGAAGTATAGTTATCTCAGCAATGAAAGGAAACCAGAAGCGGCAATGATTGTTTCGAAAGAATCTTCCCCTGGTCCGCTGCCTATCGAAATAGCCAACCTTAAAAAGCTTTTAGAATCAAAATCTTCGAAAACAGATGATTGCCTGATATTAAAATAATCTTCTGGATTTGGTATCAGATGGAAGAGGATTTTTAATAATTTTTTAATTTAAATAACGTTCCAACATATTGCCAATTTTATTCTAATGAGTTGGATACGACCTGGATTGCGTGGATAGTGATGGCATGGTTACTCGAAAAGGAAATTTTTAATAAAATACAGATAATGCAGAAAAGATATTTGGAGCAAATTGAAAAACGGGCCAATGTTCAATTTAGAATAATGGAGGCTAAGAATGATTATTCATTTATTGCAAATGAAATCTATGCCCTCGGATTGCATCCTGTTGAATACGAGCGTACTATCAATGAACTCACAGATTGCTATTACGAAATTCTGAAAAACCTTTTTTTAGAAGAAATTTTATTAAACAAGGAACTGTATTGAATAATAACATTTTTATTGTCAATAGCCCCAATTCCTTGCCATAACCTTTGCTTGCGCTAGGCTCCTAGGGACCCATAACTTTTTTTTATTTGCACATCAGCTCGAAAGGAAATTGAAATTTCCCGTTTTTCAATATGCCAGTTGTTCAATTAAAATATTACAATTTAATACTTATCGCTAAAAAAATATTAAATGCTTTGCTGAAGGGATTTATCCGGAATAGTAAGATCATAGAATTCGCGCTCAAATTGAGAAGCACGCTGACGCAGGCTGGTAATTTCATGTATTTCATCATTACTGATTGCCTGACTGCCTTTACTGAGCAGGAACTCAATTCGATTTAATACGTTCTTATAATCCTGCTGGGTAAGGATATTTTGCATCGTTCTGTTTAGAATATCCAAAAATAATAAAAGCTTGTTAGCAATAAAATAAATACGAAAATATTTTTCAATCTTGATTGACAGTATGTTGATTAATCCGGTAGCTGCTACGAAATAGTGAAAATATGAAATTTTCGGGGATAATAGCAATGAGACTTTGGGTAGGTTTAGACCTTTAAATCATGCGCAAATGAATTTTTAGCAGATCAATCTCTAAATAAAATTATGTCAAACATTTTTAATCTATAGTCTGCAGTATTAATCTAGGAAGTTTATTGGAAAAGATATGGAGTCAAATAAATACCCTTCCTTCTATAGCAATTTGTTTCTCATTTGCTCCCGCATTTACCACTTACAGTTTGCCGAGCTTAAGTTTTTAGAAATTGTCGATGAAATTTGCTAAAGGTATGGGAACATATATAGTATCAATTTAAATTAAAATTATAAACCCTATTTTTAGGCTGCAAATTTCTGATCTACGGAAAAAACTTTTCGAAGGTTAAGTACAGCAGATCTGAGAGACGTTTTGACACTTCCTATTGGCATGTTGAGCTCTTGGGCAACCTCAGTATGAGTATAACCCTGAAAATAGATCATATCTATAATTAATTTCTGTTTCTGCGAAAGAGATGCGATTATGTTTTTAACTCCGATTGTATCTGTATTCAAGCTTTGAATATAGTTGTTTTCGACTTCCCCACTAATACTACTAATCTCGAAAGTGCTTTTTTGGTTCTGTGATGATCGACTTCTAATGTGATCGATTGCGGTATTCCGCGCGATGTTTAGCATCCAGGTAAAAAGTCTCGATTTCGCAGTATCGTAACTCCCGATATGGCGACTAAATTTTATGAAACATTCTTGCAGAAGATCTTCTGCTGTCTCCTGCTGTTTTACAATGTGCAGGAGAAATCCTAATAAATTTGAAGAATACATTTCGTAAAGCTTACTGAAAGAGCCTGTTTTACATGATTTCAACCCACATACAAGTTCACGCTCTGCTAAGGGAATGGAATCTTTAAAGAAATCGATAGGTAGAGATTTGGCCATATTAGATTTTTGGTTTCTTGGTGAACAATTCGATTGAGAGAATGTTTGATATATTCCGGTAAGCTATGCAATGATATTGAAAAGCAAAGCGTTTAGATTCTCAGATACAGCTCTTAATGATTATTTTATCCAACCCTTCACACTTTGAACATTTGTTCGACGCTAATAGTCAAAATTTTTATTCACCTATAAGCTATCATTAGCTTGTGCATTTTTTCATCAGAGCTGACCTAGTTTTTTATTTATTCCAGGTCTATAGCAAAAATGGTTCAAAATACTTAGGTCAAGTATTGGAGCAGCAGAAATAATAACACCCTGAACAGAATTACCGGCTGCCAAATTTCATGCTATAGTGTTTAGCCATAGGATCATTACATAATAACGAGCACCAAGAATGCATAAGGGAATTTTAATTTCCCTCAAATTGCTATCTATTATTGATTTCTAATATATGAAATCCTTGAACCATTTGATTGTCGCCTCCGAAGTGATATCCAATTTTTAGAGCTCGAGGGGTAATGCAGTGTATCTTCATGTAATTTTGGGTGGAGCGAATTGTATATTTTTATTGAAAATAAATCCTAAACGAAATGTTACTGCAGCGTATAAATCAATGCCTTGTGGGCAGTATCAATTTACGCTTCTATTCAATTAAACACATAAAATCTTATTTCTACGGACTTTGGTTGCATCCTTCAATTTGTTGTAATATCAATTTACGGCATTATTGCCTGAGGGAAGGAATATGGTGAAAGTTGTCCCTTTATCTTCCTCACTTACAACATCAATTGATCCTCCATGCCCTCCCAAAAGCTGCCTTACCAAATATAGTCCCACCCCTGTACCTTCTATATGTTCATGAAATCTGCTATATTTGTTGAAGAGATTTTTCTTCTGGTTTTCAGGAATACCAAGACCATTGTCCTTCACATCGAGTCGCACTCCATTGATAAGTTTTTGCGATGATATTTCTATCAGGGGCGCCCTGCCTGGATGGTGATATTTTAACGCATTCGTAACGAGGTTTTGAATAATACTATGTAAGTGGATTTGTTCGTAAAATATATAGCAATCATCAATATCAACAGTCACTACTGCATTTGTATTTTTTATAGTGGCATCAAGTTGAGAAATAATTTTATTTACTAATCCACAAAGATCAATATTTTCTATTTTATTTTCTTCTAACTGTTTGGTCCTGATGATTTCACCTAAATTCGTGATGGTCTCGGCCAGTGTTTTGATTGATCTTTTAGAAATGGTGAATAACTGTAAATCTTGTGTTTGCATAACAGGCGCTAGCTTTTTCTCCATTATACTCATAGATCCCTGTAAGGAAGTAATTGGCGTTTTCAGATCGTGGCTAATAATATGGATAAGACTATCAAGTTGCTTGTTTTTCATTTCCAGTTTATTATTATTCACAAATAATTCCTCGCTGCGCTGTTCTAATTCTCTCATCAACTCCCATGACATTTCATCCGAGCGATTCAACTTTCTCAATAATATGATCGCAAATGGCAAAGTAAGCACAGCATAACCAACTATCAGTAACACAGTTGCAAATTCCGCAGGAAATTTTGCTTTTGATAACATTAGCAAAAAAAAACCTATAAATAGAGGAAGAGATAGGAAAAAATAAAGCAACAAATAGCGTGTAGTCACTGCCGCAGAATGTTTAGATGCAAATTCAGACAACCAGCCCCTGTCAGATGTAAAAAATAAAATCCCAATCGATGCGCTGGTTAAACCTAAAGCGGTTGGGAGCGCTACCGCTGAATATGAGCCGAAAGAGAACAGACTACTGATATTAAACAGTATACCTATGAGCGATAAATACGCCATAACAAATCCTATCGATGTTAAAATTTGCGATATGGAATACTTTTTTGTGAGGTAGAGTTCTAGGCCTAGAGCGGTAAAAAGGAATGATATGGTGGTGTACAATGACATCCTTCCTGGAGTTTCTTTGTGAGGATCGGTTAAGTTATCTGACATGAAAAGTTCATCGACAGGAAGGTTTAATCCAAACAAATATTGTAGCAATGTAAATATGCAAAAAATCAATAGTATAGCGCCTAAAAAGCCTGAAAAGACTTGTTTACGAATTATAGCCAGTCCAATCGAAATCCCCATTAGTATGGTAAGCATTGATGTGTTGAACTTCGTTGATGCTCCATGTGAAAAAAAGGTATACAAAATCGGTAAGTTCAATAACCAGCCAAATAATGATAACAGGCCGATTAAGGTGGTAAGAATTGCGAAAACAGATGATATTCTAATCGTTCTGTTGTCTGAGAAATTAAGCGCACTGAATCTTAACATCGAATCTAAAATCTATTTAAATAGGGTGTGAATGCAAAAATACGAAAATATCTCTGGCTATATTATTTCGATTTGATGTCCCACCTATATGTTTACATACTCATCATTGTGTTAATTAATACAACCCTCTATTATAAATTGATTAGGAATGAAGCAAATGGTCACAGTTACAAATTTTTAATCGCAAATTTTGAAATCGTTTGTCAAATGTTTTCTACTCTGGCCAAATCTGATGTAAAGTTAATCAGCACCAGGGTTATAAAAGGAGTTTACCAATATCTTTCAAATGGTTTTAAGCACTTTTTCCGGAATTTATTTTTATACGTAATCCTAAAAAAAATGAATTTTAAAGCTAATAAACCATTTGTGCATGCGTTATGATATCGGCATGAAGGCAGAAATAGATAACATGTAAAGATTGATAGTAACGTTCAAAAAATCATAATAAGAATTCTATATTACTACTGTAGGGAATAAGGCACACTCGGCAGTTGTGGCTGGAAATATGTTTTGAATATAGGCGTTCTAGAATTATGAGAAACCTCGCGAGGAAATATAGGTGTGTAATTATCGACGATGAATTAAGTTCTGTGGAGTTACTGAAAGATTATCTCTCTCAAATACCAAAACTTGAACTTTATAAAAGTTATCTCAATCCAGCCTTAGCTTTAAAAGAATTGATGGATGGTAAAAAACTAGATTTTCTTTTACTTGATATTAATATGCAGATCTCTGGTCTCGATATAGCCTATGCTTTACGGAACAAATTTAAATCCATAATATTCATTACCGGAAATCCGAGAAATGCACTCGCTGCCTTTGGGGTTGAGGCTGACGAATTTATTGTTAAGCCAGTCGATTTTAAAAAGTTTCTGGCAGTAATTAACCGCCAGATCGTGAAAAATCTTGGCAGTCCTATGGCTAAAGAGGACCTCCAACAAAAGTAGTTATTTTGAGGTTATCTCGATGAAGTTAAAGTCCTCCGAAATTTCAAATCGATGTAAACCGCTCATCACTTTATCTGACCGCTGGGCACAATATGGTTTTCTTTTTCTTTTAGATAGGTTACTTTTGGGGTAGCGGGGCTTTTGATGAGTAAAATATAAATAGCCAGGCATCCGGGAAGCATGGGAAGAATGGCAGTCCACATTCCCGGAAAATAATATTTTCCGGTTGTCCAGAAATAAAAATTTGGCATTTCCGAAATGACTACACCATTGATAGGGGCGGTAAGAAGATGCGGATTTTGGGGCGATAGTTCTGGAGTGAGGAGGGGGAAGATAAAATGAGTAAACTCTGCTACCCCTGGGCCGATAAAGATAAACCAGGCGATGAATCCTGCAATCGGGACTTTATAATACAGTCCTAAAGAGGTAAGGGTGTAAATCACCGGGCCAATGAGTGCAAAAACCATCATGAAGCTTTTTTCACTCCAATGGATATAAAATAGTCTGCTCATTGCCGGAGCAAAACCCATCAGGTATTCTT
>NZ_AJLG01000225.1 GCF_000258495.1 Pedobacter agri PB92 | reverse complement strand
GTACGACGAAATTGAGTGACAATATCTCTTGCCTGCTCTGGATTGTTTTGGGAGAATACCCGCCCGATGATAATGTCTTGGTGCATAGCGTTGAATGCTGATTTACAAAGTTATTCAAATTATGCATAATTGCATAAAAATTGTCAATTATTTTTTATTTCTACTAATTTTAATGGGATGGGTGGGTATTTGGTGATTGCAGTATAATCCTGTACAAACCCAATTGAATGTCCGTACAAATCGATGTAATCGAATGCTGCTTGTTTGAACAACTCCGGATCTTTCGATTTGGTTAAGGGAATGATTGAACCTGGTGTTAAGTTGTCGAAGTAATCGATCTGCGCCTGACTTAACATAGGTTGAACTCCTTATTAATTACCTCAACGGTTTCCTCGTAGGACCAGCAGACATAAACTTTATGACCCAATGAACGCCATAGCGAATGAATTTCTTTCTGTTCGGTTGATACCACGCCCCCATTTACTTTTAGCTCAATAGCAAAGAATCCATTATCTCCCAAGCATATCAGATCAGTTATTCCTTTGACTACACCTTGCGCTCTTAATTGAACTGCTTCTATCTTATTTCTGCTCCCTCCGTTAGGAACATGAAAAATTCTCCTACGCGTTACCGGATGATTATTCCAGAAATACTGAAAAACAGCAGCCTGCATTGCCGCTTCAGAGGTGAAGGTTAATGGTTGTTCTGAAAGCATACTTTTAATGTGTGGTTACAATATACGAATAATATTCAAAATATGCAAAAATGAATAAAAGCGTAACAAAGCGGTAACAGGAAAAGTGGCTTTAAATATGTTTTAAGGCAATTGTTACGATTGTACGGTTTTTTTATCCCTTTACAGCATTATAAATATTATGTATTAAATTATAAAATCATAATCTATTAAGTTATTTAGAGTTGCTTACTATTAATTTTTATTTTCTATATATATTAAATTAAAAAAAAATCGTAAAACCGTAACAGTAATATAAATATGACCCTCATCCATAAATAAAAGCAGATTTTAGTGTTACGTTTTTTGTTACGAAGTGTAACGATTATTAAAATAATGATTACAAAAAAAAGCCGCTAAAAGCGACTTTCGATGGCGATGGTAAAAAACTTGATTAGCTTATGGTGGTCATGAATTCATAAGTTACAGTTCGTCTATTGTGTTCGATAAGGTCAACAGATACCAATTCAAATATGCAGTCTCCATCTTCTTTATATCCAATGAGCAATGATTCAGGCGGATCGTTCTCGAACATCACCTGCGACTCCAAATCAGCCAAAATTGCAAAAGGAGATAGATATGGCTCATAAGTATTACTTGTAGACTCAAGAAAGTAATCAATATTTAAGATTCTCAAATGATTATATTCACGATGTACTTCTCCGTTAGGCCTGGCAATTGTTTTTAATTCTCTTATCTTCATAATCGAATTTAGCATTTTCTTTTTAAAATGGTAGAGTTTCTTCGTCTTGCACCGTTTCATGTCCATCTTTGAAAAACACCCTGCACTTAGTGAGTTTGTGGGCTATTCGTTTAGGTACATCCTTTTTAAAGTGCATTCCATTTTTTTCACTGTAGGCAATGATGGCTGCATTAAGTTTAGTTGAAGATGGCCAAAAATGCTTTTGGATATTATTTTCGTTAAAATGGGATTCCATATTACTTTTAAAAGCATCGTTGGTAACATAACCATTAATTACCCACTCATCCCAATATTCTAAAATGAATGGCGTAGCGTTACCATAGGTTTGCTCCCACTGTTTCAGCCACCCTGTATCAGTTAACTCTCCAGCGTGAAGCTTGTTACCGCCCTGCATCCACTTTTGAATTGAATTAGCGATAAACGTATCAAATCCTGCATAATCGTCCTCTGTCCATCCATTCGGGAAGTGACAACCGAAATGCACATCTAATCCTCCTGCAAGTGTAAAAAAGTTAGTAAACTCTAATGGGATGATACGTCGTTTTAGTCCGCCATCTGATGATTCATAACTATAGTTGGTTTGAACTATGAATTTTGGCGCATCCTTCACATCAACCTCTACCTCATCCTTGAATAATTTCTTCCAGATAAATGATCCTGTAGCAGGTTCTTTAAGGAAAAGAAAATCAAAATTTTTGGGTACATCGGAAATACCAAATATCTTTTGTCTGTCCCATGATTGGAAAAACTTCTCATCAAACTTTGCTTGAGCACCAGGTTTACTGGTATAGGTAGTTGTGAGTTTCAAAAGATTACAGAAAACATTTTTACCAGATCCACCACCCTGCTTTGGGTCTGGACATTGTTCGGTTAACACGATTATAAAACCGGTTGTTTCATCTTTATACTCATGGCTTAGATATCCCATTACCTTACTAGCCTGCTCAAAATCATTAACGGCAAGTCTTAGATATTCTAAAAATTTTCCTCCTTCAGCTTTTTTGTAGTTTCGAGGTTGTATTTTATGTTCCCAAATCAAATAGGGAAAGTCGTCGTAATCATTAAAAGATATATCGTCTGCAGTTATGGTTAGATACCCATTCTGGTAGAACTTAAAACAAATATCCTTATCATCGGTAAGAACCAATGATTCGTCAAGTTTTGCCAAACGCTGGATTGTAAACTTACCGTTTTTCTGAATGAAATTTTCGTAGATATTGCAAAGATGTTCATATTCATCAGCATCTTCTTCATGTATATAGGCTTTCATTTCATCCTGATAATACCGCTCATCAACATGCTTAATGGTGAATCCGTCAATTTTGACAAGGTCACCGTCAAAGTATCGAAAACCAAGCATTTTGGAGACATAGGTTAATGCTTCCCTGCTAACTGTATATTTTTCCTCGTCAACATCGTATTTGATAAAAACATCGTATGGATGATCTTCTTTCAGTTGTTCGCTTACACGGATATATTCTGCATGAGCTTCAACTGAAAAGTTTTTAGGCAATGCTTTCTTTGCTGATGCCTGATGTTTAACAACCTGCTGCTCAATAGATGGCTTAACAGTGCCAAAACCTAGATCAACAAGATGCCTGTATAATTTTTTTGTATCGCCAGCAAATTGAAGTTTGAGCAACACATCAACTGGTTTGTAGCCTTTATTTTCATCAAAATCAGTTGAGCTAGTAAATGCCCAGAAAACACGATGCTCAGAATGGAACGAACCGGACACACCCTTATCTTTATCGGGCCGGGTGAAGTAAAGATATTTTGCGCTGTGACTGATATGGTTTTTCCATCCGTAAGCATTTAGCAATTCAACAATATCACCGCGGTTATTAAAATCATCAAATGGATTTTCTGAATAGTAATCAAATTCCTTTTTGCTTGCCTTAACTGTTGACTTAACCTCAATAAGCTCATTTAATGAGCGGCAGATATTAATAAGATTGCAACGATCATCCCAACTTATTAATGGTATTTCATTATCTGCATGAACACCATATCCCATAGAAGGCGGACATAAAATATAACCAGCCTCACCTCTTGTTTCAAGGAAGTTATATGTTTTGCTTTTAGGTCTTAACGCAAGTTCCTCCTCAGTAGCATAGCGTCCCGCAAGTTTAACGTTGCCAGGGAAAGCGGATGGTGGATTAGCAACACGATAAAGTAAATGATATCCACCAGATGGAGTTTTATGGATCCTTAGTTTTGCGAAAAGTTCGGGAAAACCTTTTTCCATTAAAGTGAAAAGAGTACCTGCTACACCTTCCTTGTACTTTACATCAACATCGATGACCTCAAGGTAACCGCTTATTTTACCACAAATTATTGCGATGGCGGTGGTATTTCTCCCCTCCATTTCACGCCACAACTCATCTTTTGTTATAATTTTCGATTGATATTGCTTCCAAAGGTTGTACGGTGTTTTGGCTTCACGATCTCCTTCTTTCTTATCCCGTACCGGTATAAGCGAAACTCCATCAGCCAATAAATCTTCTACCTGGCTCCAAACTTGTGATAAAGTACTCATATTCTAAAATCTTGAAATTGTAAATCCCCGCCCATTTCTCTCTGAATGTATGCCCAGTTTTGTTTGTAACCCATTGCTTTGCCGTAATCTTTAAGATAACCCTCTCGCTGCTCTTCAAGCGCCCTAGCTACTCTGGCTGCCAATGGCTTTTTATTTTTAAGGTTAGCAAATAGCGCTAATTCTTTGGGCTCTAGTTCGCTAAGCCTCTTACCTTCTAAAGGTGCTAACCTGTTCGTTACATCTTGAGATATGCCAATTTCTGGTATTACTTCTTTTGCGGGTATTTCATAGCCGCACCATTTGCATACTCTCGCGGCAATAAAGATCATGCTTTCACATTTCGGGCATAATATCATTGGCGTAACAGAATCATCCTTTTTCTTTTTTAATTTAGCATTCCACATTTTATCCCATGGATGAGGATAGAAATAAGATTTGTGACGATCGAAATTGGATCCATAATCCCAGCATCGAAAAAACATGCCTTCCTTTTTCCTATCGGCACGGAACAACATTTGAAGGTATATGATTAGACTGGTCGTTGCTCTGTATAGCACAATACTATCAACCTCCGGATAATCAAAACCCGTGGTCATGTTACCAACGGTAATGATGATATTTGTTTTATCAAGTGTTTTAAACATCGCAACCTGGTAATCACTATCCTTTCGTTTGCTATGGTTAATTGAGCATCTGTAACCCTCGTTGACCATGCGCTCATAAACTTCTTCAGCATGTTCGATTGATGCGCAAAACATCATACATTTATTGAACGGTTCGCTGTTGAGGTCGTTGAAAAGTTCCTGATAATGTTCTTCAGTACCGAAAAACTTTCGCTGACTGGCGGCGGTAAATTCTCCATTTCTTTTCTCCAGCTTATCAGTTGCCTTGCCGGATTTTCGCTGTATGTGCTGGTAATCACAAAGTATATTGTTGTCAATAAACCATTGAACTGGATGAGTAGTTACACAATGATTGTAGAACAATGGTAAATGCTTAGCTTGACGAAAATCGGGTGTTGCGGTAAAACCTAAACGAACTCCATGTATTAATTTATTAAGAAGGTTACTGTAACGACCGCTGTGGCATTCATCAATAATAATGTAAACCGGGCATTTAAGTTTGTTGAACTGTTCGTAGATCAATGGCCTTCCCTCTAACGTTTGCGTCATAGCAACATAAAACTCGCCTTCCTTAATATGAATATATTTTGGAGTTTTATCGTTTATACCGATTGCTTTGGCTTCGTCAAGGTTTTGACCATAAACATTTTTGCGTTCGGTAAGTATAAGTGTTACACCACCTTTATTGCAAACCTGCGTACCGATGTAAACGAAAGTTTTCGTTTTACCTGTTCCACCTGGAGATTGTCCTATAACGTGCTGATGCTCTTTTGAAGCTATAGCCATATCTTTTACAAATTGCTGCTGATAGTCCCAAAGTGTGTAGTTCAGGGTTCTCATGAAACCGCCTCCATCTTTCTGATTTCGAGGTATAATCTCCAGTAAACAATATTCTTATCAATGCCGGTCAAGCCTTCTATAAAACCTGATGAGCCCTTGGCCACGTCGATATAATCAACATCCTGAGTGATGGACCATATACGCAACCGAACTTCTCCTGCATCAGGAATAGTACTTTTTCCTACAAACTTTACGTATTTACCACAACTATTACATATCTGTTTGATGTGTGGGCCTGAGTAAACGAATTTTGATTCATCCCGCGCTCCGCAGATACCGCAGGTATGAGGTCTCATTAATTCCATAAAATGTTTCTTTTAACAAAACCCACCCCTGTACAAAAATGGCCGTCAAGCATTACCAAATGGGATCTGGTAGTATGTACAGGGATGGAATTTTGAATGTCTTTAGTTCGGGTGACGGCCGCTTGGTAAAGGTAATATTATTTATTCAAATTATGCAATTTTGCATAATGTTTTACCTGTTTAAATATTTTGCTCTTACAGCCTCAGCATCCTGATCAGGTCTGATGTAAACAGTAAGCTTAGGGCTGATGATCAAAGGGATCTTCCCATCCAGCGAGCTGTTAACTATTTTCATGGGCTTAGCCTCCTTAACTACTTTACCCATCTTTTTCACTTTGGCCGTTTGTGGTTTGCGTGGTGGTTTGGGCTTAGCATTAAATATTTTGTGGTGGGTATACGTCATGTGTTCTTTCCTACGCTTATCCACACGCAACCCTGCTTCTCTTTCTGCTAAACGCTTTGCCTTTGCCTTTTCGTTCTTTTCATCTTTGCGTTTCCTATCTAATTGTTCTGGAGTGAGGTTAAGGAAGGTGACAATTTTATCATCAATTGGCTGACCTCTTTTAGTTCGAATATATTCCCGCATCTGCTTCTTCCTGGCTTCGGTAAGTCTCGAAATGTTGCCGGCGGCAAGTTTACGCTTAATTGTGTCAAGCTTAAGTTTTTCATTTTGCATGCGAACTCGTTCTCTTTGGCGGAATGCCGCCTCTCCCATTGGTAGTTTTTTCATTTTCTTAAAACTTTATTCTCATGAGCCGTGTTTCAAGCGCATG
>NZ_AJLG01000224.1 GCF_000258495.1 Pedobacter agri PB92 | reverse complement strand
AGATCTGATGTCGGCTATCCTCGTCGAAACATCTATCGCGGCAGCGCAAGCACCCGATGAAAAATCGGGCAGGACGCGCTTCCTTGTATAATGGTATTTTAACGTCGGTGCGAATGTTTTAACGGGCTATCCTTCCATCAGTTCCTATGCCATGTGGCAGGGTGGTGATAGCGATGCGCATCAATTTTATTCTGGCAATAGTCGGGCATAACGCGATGCCTTGGGCAGTTGACTACGAAAGTTTCTGCAAAAGCTTTAACTGTTTCCCCTTCCATCATCTCCTAGGGCGGGAAGCAGGGTGCCTTTTTAGGGTCGACATTGCGAGGCCTGGGTATGAGCGAAGCAAAGCAAACCTCTCCGGTTTGTCATCCTGAGCTTGTCGAAGGACATCTAACTCGTCATTCAAACTGATTTTTCTTACGCCTCATCGGCGGCGGCCTCCTTCTTTGTTCTTGATAACAAAGAAGCAAACAATCAAGGCTCGGATCTGATCTTGAATAAACCTACCAACGCTTTTTTACTGCAGTGCAAGGCTCAATGAAAAATTGAGCGTGCGCACTGCAGCTTTTTCGTCTAATAAAGATTCCCCTTAAAAAGCTTTTGGTGGTTTCTTCTACGATCATCTCCTAGGCCGGATAGCGTGGTGCCTATAGCGATGCGCCGTAAGTTCCTCCTCTCGTCGTCATTGCGAGGCCTGGGTATGAGCGAGGCAAAGCAATCTGTTCCGGGTTGTCATCCTGAGCTTGTCGAAGGACCTATAATCATGACCCAGTTGATTTTTCTTTCGCCTCATCTGAGGCGGCCTCCTTCTTTGTTCTTGATGCGGGGTGTCACAGCGATTTTGCGGTGAATCTTTTTTTAAAATCTTTTTCCTTGCAGGGGGAAGATACCGATAGGGGGAAGGTTATGATGCAATCGCCGTTCAGACCTGTTGTTTTGAGATTGCTTCGTGCCTCGCAATGACGATGATCCGAATAGCGTTGTCATTATTTCCGGCGTGTACGTATCTTACTGCAACAGTCATCCTTTGCCCGGGATTTACGCTATTTTATGTTGAGTAAGATACAACCTACTATGGGTAATTAACAACTGCCTATGGTTCGGTACGCTTTAACCTATGGCTAATTTAAGGTCTCATTTTATAAGCTAAAGCTATGACTCCTAAATCAACTCACCTAACAGGAAAACGAAAGTCGTTAAAGCCTTTAATTGAAGCAATGGTACAAGCGTTTGCTCCGCTGTACATTTACCAGATCGCTAAAAAGATTCATCAGGAGAAAATAAAGAGTGTTTTCTGCGACGGTAAGGGGGAACGGCAGTGCACTTATTATCTCTTTATGATTGTGGGAGATAGCGCAGTAAGGGAAAATCTTGTGCAGGAATTTGCAGATCAAACTTGCCTTGACCCCAGAGTGGTGATACGCGTATGCCCAAAGGAGGTGTTGCTGCAAAACGTTCATCATCGCAATGCTTATTTGGCCCGTGTAATTAATGAAGGGAAATTACGCTATGCTGCGCCAGGTATGGAAAGGCTTAATGACCTTCAACTGCCTAATCTGAAAAAGCGGCTGGGCAGGGTGATTGTACATTGGCGAAAACGTAAAGAAATGGCAGATAGTTTTTTTACTTGCGGCTGATCAGGCCATTGAAGCAGGGCAGGAGCATGTGGGCCTGTTTTTATTGCATCATGTTACGGAGCAGGCTTGCCTGGGGCTGATTTATTCGTTTATGGATGATCAGCCGGATTGCCGCGACCTTGAACGCTTACTGCAGATCTGTGCCTGCTTTTCGAACAGGCCATATCGGCATTTTTTAGGTTGTGCTCAAACGGAGGAGTTATTGAAGATCATGGTGAAAGGCTATCATCAGGCGCATCAAGATGAGCGTTTCTCTTTAGGCAATCATTCCATCACCGTTTTTTAGAATTGGTGGAAAGTTTTCTAAAGCTCGCCAATACCTTGTGCCAGGATCGGTTTGCGGTCTTGCAGTCAGAAGTTGATCAGGTTAAAGTATTGAAGGAGGGAACAGTACATGGATAAGTTACTCACCATCGCCGGAAAACCAATGGATCGGTTTTATAAGTTACCATTCGAAAAGGGCGGGCGGGTGTTAAGGCAGCAGGTGTTGGAAGCGCATACGGACCATAGAGTGGCAGAGAATCAATATTATCTGTATGACAAAGACATCATTAGTTTTAAGCGTGGTTTGGTTACAATGGAGGTATCGCAGATTGATGAAAAGTGGACCATTTACAAACCGGCAAGAATTTACTTTAAAGTGGAGTACGATCATTTATTGATCAGCTGTACCCTCGATACGGATTGCACTTATCTAAGCTGGAATGTATACTTAGCCCTAAGCGTAATGATGCGGAAGGGGGCGGTTGATTTTAATCCCTACTATTGGCCAGCCTGCTATGATCAAACAACGGGAAGGCTGAAGTTTATCAAAATTTTTAACGACCGCCAGGGTTTCAATATTGAGCTAAGAAAAGGCTTTACCGGATTATTCCGGCCTGATGACCCGTTTCCATTGCTCGATGGGCGCCAAACGATGAAGCGAGACACGCGACAAGCGACGACTCATACCCTAACTTCGACAGGCAGAGGAGTGGGCTATTGCCTGGCGCATACGAGTTTGCAACATTATGGATCACATCATTATCCGTTTTTGATTCCATATGTTTTTAAGTCGAACGCAGATCGAAGAACAGTGAAGTCTTTTGAACGATTCGTTTCGATCGAGGCAGACCTTGATGGAATAACGCTGAGCCCGGAACAGAAAACATTAAATGAACGCAGTTTTGAGATGAGAAGCATTGCGCCACTGCATACCTGGACTGACCGCTATACGCCTGAGAAGGAGAAGGAAGCAGAGGAGAAAAATGCAGCGCACAGGAAAGCGCTTCATATGCACTGGAATAAGGTATTGCCGTTATTGGCTGCGCAAAGCTTTACGCATTATTGGTTTACCTTTAGCATGCGGCATATCAAAGATAGGCCAGCGAAACGATCCATGGAGCGGATGACGTTTTCGATTGAGATGCCCAGATTAAGTTTTCTTTTAAGTGATAAGGGTGATTATTTTGAACTTTTCCTTCGCTTTAAAATTGCTGGTAAGCTCATGCTATTTCACAACGACAGACAGGCTTTGCCATTGGTTCGTAGTCAGGCGCAACCCGAGTTGTGGTATTTATTGGAGGCAGAGATGGATGCGGAGGTGGTTGCATTTTTTTGTGAATTTAGATGTAAAATTCAGGTCCCCAAGGATTATTACGAGGAACATTTTGAAAGGTATGTCAGGCAATTGGAAACTTATTATGAGTTGGAAAGGCGATAAGCATTTCAACCACGGGGTATAAAATTATTGCTATCAGTATTTTCGTGAGCAGAACTAACCGTTTTTTAGGCCTTTGGATTGGAGCGATAGCCGCATTGAAGGTTGCAGGTAGACCTATTCCATAATTCACGCCAGTTGCTGCGGTGTTCAGCAGGGTTGGATCCCTGATCGGCAGACCTAATTGTTCAAAAAATTACCTTGTGTTCACGATATCACACTGAAATAGCCTTATTTTAGCGGTTCGAAAAAAGAACATGAATAATCAAGATACCATTATTGCATTATCAACACCATCAGGATCTGGTGCCATTGGCGTGATTCGTTTGTCGGGCCCGGATGCGATTTCACTAACCAATGCTGTTTTTGCCGGAAAGGATTTGACGCAACAAGCCTCTCATACCTTACATTTTGGCCTGATCAAAGATGGAGATCACATTGTTGATGAAGTGGTGGCCGGATTATTTGTTGCGCCAAAATCGTATACCAAAGAAAATGTGGTGGAAATTTCCTGCCACGGATCCAACTATATCATTCAGCAGATTATCAATCTGTTGATCAGCAAAGGAGCCAGGGCTGCCAAGCCAGGAGAATTTACACTGCGGGCATTTTTAAATGGTGCTTTCGACTTAAGTCAGGCTGAAGCGGTTGCCGATCTTATTGCGTCTAATTCCAAAGCATCTCATGATGTGGCCATGCAGCAGATGCGTGGTGGTTTTGCCAATGAGCTGAAGACTTTACGGGAACAGCTGATCCATTTCGCTTCGATGATCGAACTTGAACTTGATTTTGCGGAGGAAGATGTGGAGTTTGCCAATCGTGAACAACTGACCAACCTGGTAAATAAGATCAACCATGTGCTGCGTCGCCTGATTTCGTCTTTTGAAATGGGTAACGTGATTAAAAATGGTGTGCCGATTGTGATTGCCGGCAAACCAAATGTAGGTAAATCGACCTTACTGAATGCCTTATTAAACGAAGAAAGGGCAATTGTTTCTGACATTGCCGGCACCACCCGCGATACCATTGAGGATGAACTGACCATCGGTGGCATTGTTTTTCGGTTTATCGATACGGCAGGTATCCGCGATACCGCAGACATTATTGAAGCGCTGGGTGTAGAACGTACCCTGGAAAAGATGAAGCAGGCCAAACTGATCATCTACATGGCCGATGCAGCACAGAGTATTGCAGAAATCGAAGAGCAGGTGAGGGGATTGGCTCAACTGGAGATTCCTTACCTGATTTTGGTGAACAAGGCGGATTTGATTTCTGTAGCGCAACGGGAAGCTTTTAAAGATTTAAACGTGGTATTTATTTCTGCCAAAGAAAAACAAGGCATCGATGCCCTTAAAGATACTTTGTTGGAACAGGTTAATCTGCACCACATCAATACCAGCGAAACTTTGGTCACCAATATTCGCCATGTGGAAGCGCTGAAACAAACCGAGAATGCTTTACAGCGGGTGCTGGATAATGTTGATAACCCGGTGACTTCGGATTTTCTGGCGATGGATATCAAACAGGCACTTCATTACCTGGGCGAAATAACCGGAACGGTAACGACTGATGATTTGCTGGAGAATATATTTACGAAGTTTTGTATTGGTAAATAGATAGTAAAATACTGACAACAAAAAACAACTAATGACCAATATAAGGATGGCTCTAGCAATTCGGAGCCATAACATTTACTTTAATTAGTGAAAATAATTCGAAGCATTAAACGCTACCGTTGCTACTTAAGGAGTTGGGGGATAATATTTCCAATCTCTGATGATTTTCCAGAAACCCTTCCAGGATACCATGTTGAATAGAAACTCGATTAGCCATTCCATAGACCTAAGATATAAAATAAAGCTAGATTCTAAATAAATAATCTTCCGTCTTCGGCTATAACCTGACGGTTCGCCAAAAACTTGATACCGATAAATGAAACCAGGCCAATTGTTACGCCTACAAATATAGCTGCTTTGAATGGTGACATGGTATTACAACAAAAATGTCGGGGGTTTGTTTGGAGTCATTCTATGACTTCATAGCGCATCAGCTTATAAAGACTTTCGCATTTTGCAGATCCATTGCACTGCTCTTTTAGCTGTGTTTTTGTAATTGTCCTTTTCACAAATGGAGCATATAAGCCGATCAAACAAGTAAAAACTGCGACCAAGGAGATGGAAATAAATAAATAGAAAGCTGGATAGTTTGAAATTTTTAGTTTCATCCGGCAAATTTAAAAAAGTTAATAAGACTGCCAACCTTTATCAGGTTTGATCCAACAACAATCTAATAGACATAAACATTTTCCGCATCCAGCTCCTTACGAAATATCTCGTGTGGTTGAGGGGTAGAAAAAACAAATTATTTCAGACTATAATAATAGACTTTCGTAACGCAGCAGAAGTTATCGATAGATTGGGTAGAGTGATTTGCACATTGATCAGGAGATCCATCAATATGTTAATCGCTTTTAGGCAAGCTTCTGTTGTGTTAAACAATGTGATAAATGAGGGTAACCAAAACGCTGATCATGCCGCCAAAAATGTTTGACCTTAATTAAGGCTTTTGCCGGCCATTATCAAGTCTATATGATCATCGTTTGAAAATCACGTGTTCATGAATGTCATTAGCAATCGGCATGATTGCATTCTGAATACGGAGTGCTGAAGAACGTGTTGAAGGCTGAGGATTCGGGCCAATGATGATGAGTGGAGTTAGGGTGCAGGATACCTGTTGGAACAGGTGGATTCCAGATCCAGTATTGTTGTTTGAGTTATTTCCAGCCTGATGGATTTGATCAGGCTGGAAATATGACTTATTTTTTCTCTGTTCCTGCATCTGCAGGGGCATTGGTGGTTTTATCATGCGTGGTATCTGCACTCAATGAATCCTTTTGGGTGGTGCTGTCGGTATATTGGTTCATTTCATCAGCGTTTTCCTGATCGGCCTGTTTGCCGTTACAGGCAGAAAATGCTAAGCCGATGGCCATCATGAATATTAATAATTTCGTTTTCATATCGATTGGTTTTGGTATACTATTAAAAGCGTAATAAAGTATTAAAGTTTTAACTAATCGATTAAATGATGTATTTAGGGAAAGCTAGACGGTTCTTCGATGAGCTATCATCGACTGTTTTGTTTGTTCTTTGTGACCCTATTTCTTCATCGAGGGAAGCCATTTTGTTG
>NZ_AJLG01000223.1 GCF_000258495.1 Pedobacter agri PB92 | reverse complement strand
AGATGGAAAGCTTTTTTTCTGGTTAGGTGATACAGGATGGTTATTGTTTAGTAGACTTAACCGCGAAGAAACCAATACCTATCTCGAAGACAGAAAGCAAAAAGGATTCAATGTGATTCAGGTAATGGTGTTGCATGACGTAGCGGCTAAAAATATCTATGGTGATTCTGCCCTTGTAGGTAAAGATGTTTCAAAACCTGTAGTAACTGATAAGAATGATTACAGAGATTCTACTGCTTATGATTATTGGGACCACATTGATTATGTGGTAGATAAAGCTGCTGAAAAAGGACTTTATATGGCTTTGGTTCCGGTTTGGGGTACAAATGTGAAAGAGAAAAAAGTTAACGAAGCGCAAGCAAAAGTTTATGCTAAATTTTTAGCTGATAGATATAAGGATAAATGGAACATCATCTGGTTAAATGGTGGCGATATTAAGGGCAGTGATGGCTTAAAAGTGTGGACTACCATTGGCGAAACCATAAGAGCAAATGATCCACATCATTTGATGACCTTTCATCCACGTGGAAGAACTGCTTCTTCGGCTTGGTTTCATAATTCAGCGTGGAATGATTTCGACATGATTCAATCGGGACATAGAAGTTATGCGCAAGATACTTCTGCGAAAGAAAAACTGCATTATGGAGAAGATAACTGGAAATACATCGAATCTGATTATAAGCTGAAACCAACTAAACCAACAATTGATGGAGAGCCATCTTATGAGGATATTCCCCAAGGTCTGCATGATATCAAGCAACCTCGTTGGACAGATGCTGACGTGCGAAGATATGGCTATTGGTCGGTTTTTGCTGGCGCTTTTGGTTATACTTATGGACATAATTCGGTGATGCAAATGTATAAGAAAACAGATTTAAAACCTGCTTACGGTCCGAAAGACCAGTGGATTACTGCGATAAATGCGCCCGGTGCAGTACAGATGAAATATTTGAAAGATTTAATGTTATCGCGTTCGTATTTCGACCGGGTTCCAGACCAAACTTTGGTAGCTGGTTCAAACGGAGAAAAATATGAGCGTGTTTTAGCCACCCGTGGTGAAGAATACGCCATGTTTTATACTTATACCGGAAAGAATTTTAGTGTTCAGTTAGGTAAAACCGACGGCGATGATGTGAAAGGTACCTGGTTTGACCCAAAAACGGGGAAAACAACGGATATTGGGAAATTTGAAAACAAAGGGATTAAAGAATTTAATCCACCAGGAGAACCAGCAAATGGCAACGACTGGGTATTGATTTTGGATAAGATATAAAATAAGGTATGTCGTCATTGCGAAGAGGAACGACGAAGCAATCTCAATTAGAGCAAGCATTAATATTGCTGTCATTCTGAGGCACGAAGAACCTGAAGCCGATTAACTGCCCGAGCATATATTATGTTTGCTTTAAGACATTGGGTAATTGTTGATTGTGCTTATGGTTTGAAGATTCTTCACTGTGTTCAGAATGACAAACCTAACTGTGAACAAAGAAAAATAACTATTACAAATAAAGTGTTTAAATTAAAATTCATATCATTATTTCGTTTAGCCATCATTGGCCTGGCTTTATGCGGATTAACATCTTGCTCTAAACAGGCTTATGTGTTTACTTCGTTTCACGAACCAGCAAATGAAGGATTGAGATTTTTATACAGTTACGATGCCTACCATTGGACTGATTTGAACAAAACATTTTTAAAGCCTGAAATTGGTACACAAAAAGTGATGCGTGACCCATCAATCGTTCAAGGACCAGACGGAACTTTCCATTTGGTGTGGACGTGCAGCTGGAAAGGTGATAAAGGTTTCGGTTATGCAAGCTCCAAAGATTTGGTAACCTGGAGTGAGCAAAAATTTCTTCCTGTAATGGAAAGCGAACCTAAAACAGTAAATGTTTGGGCACCAGAGATTTTCTATGACGATGAAAAGAATGAGTTTGTAATCATTTGGGCTTCAACCATACCTTTTCGATTTGCTAAAGGAATGGAGGAGGAAGAAAACAACCATCGAATGTATAGCATCACAACAAAGGATTTCGTTACTTTCTCTAAACCAAAATTATTTTTAGACCCAGGTTTTAGTGTAATCGATGCTGTTATAGTGAAACGAGCAGCGAAAGATTATGTGTTAGTTTTAAAGGATAATACCCGCCCGAACAGAAATTTAAAGGTGGCTTTCGGAGACGATGCTTTAGGTCCGTATAAAAACGTTTCAGAAACATTTAGTCCGAAGTTAACCGAAGGACCAACAGTTGTGAAAGTGAAAAACGATTGGCTGATTTATTTTGATGCTTACGGACAGAAGATTTATTCTGCATATAAAACTTCAGATTTTAAAAGTTTTAAAGATGTAACAGCTGAAGTTTCCATCCCGGAAGGGCATAAACATGGAACGATAATAAAAGTGAAAAAGAAAGTGATTGAAGGATTGAAAAAATAACGGTAAACGTCATTGCGGAGCACGAAGCAATCTCTTTTAGAGAGAAATATTGTCCTGGCCGGACAGGCTTTTTTCTTTTGACAACAAAAGAAAAAAATTGCCGGCTGAAAATTTTTGTATTAAAGTTTGTGGGTAGGCTTGGACGGTTTATCCCCAAAAATTTGTTAGGTCGGATTTGAGTAGAACGGAGGTTGTGTACTCAGGCTTAGCTAAGTGGAAATGAAATAACCATTTCGTCATTGCGAGGCACAAAGCAAACTTAAAGCGTTGGGTTTTAACTCAACTTGAATAATGGAGTTGCTTCGTTCCTCGCAATAACGATGAGAATAAAAGAAATAGAATGAAAATATTTAAAATACTAAGTTTAACCCTGCCATTTGCTCTTGCACTATCAACCTCGCAGGCGCAAGATACGGTACGTTATACAGGAAAAACTTTGGTTAATGCAGATTACCACCATGGGCAGTTAACGCCTGTAGTTGGCGTTCACAATATCCAGACTTTTCGGGCAAATAGAGAGCATCCTGAATTAGCCGAGAATTTTGGCTGGACGTATAATCATGCTCCCATGTTGGCATACTGGAATAACAAATTCTACGTAGAATATTTGAGTGATAAGGTTGGAGAAAGCATTCCGCCAGGACAAACTTTATTACAATCTTCACCTGATGGTTACAACTGGACAAAGCCAGATATAATTTTTCCGATTTACAGAATTGCTGATGGTACTACAAAAGAGGGTAGAACCGATGTAGCAAAAGATTTAGATGCCGTGATGCATCAGCGTATGGGATTTTATGTTTCTACCAAAAATGTATTTCTGGTTTTAGGTTTTTATGCTATCAGTTTCGATGCAAAAGATGACCCGAATGATGGGCATGGAATTGGCAGAGCTGTTCGCGAAATTCAAGCTGATGGTAAATACGGGCCAATTTATTTCATCCATTACAATCCGGGTTATTCCGAAAAAACACAAAATATCCGTACTTCACCAAAAGTAAAAATAAAGCTTTTGTTGAGGCCTGTAAAGAATTGTTAGCGAATAAGTTAATGACGCAGCAATGGAATGAAGAAGCAGGCAGAAAAGACCCTTTAATCACTTTGCAAAAGCAATACAAAGCTTTTAGCTATTATCATTTACCTGATGGAAGAGTGGTTGGACTCTGGAAGAATGCATTAACTGCTATCAGCACCGATAATGGTAAAAGCTGGCCGGAGAGTGCTTTTCGGGCGCCTGGTTTTGTAAATAGTAACGCAAAAATCTGGGGGCAGAAAACAGCTGATGGAAATTTTGCAACGGTATATAATCCATCAGAATACAGATGGCCGCTGGCCATTTCAACCAGTAAAAATGGTTTGGATTATACCAATTTATTGTTGGTAAATGGAGAAATCACGCCTATGCGTTATGGTGGCAATTATAAATCCTACGGTCCGCAGTACGTTCGAGGTATTGAAGAAGGAAATGGAAAACCAGCAGATGGCAAATTATGGGTAACCTACAGCATGAACAAAGAAGATATCTGGGTTTCTTCTGTTCCGCTACCTGTTAATGATAAAGTCTCAGGTCATGTAAATGATGATTTCGGGAAGTTGCCAAAAGGTAAAGAGTTGGAGCAGTGGAATATTTATAGTCCGCTTTGGGCACCTGTAAAAGTAGAAGACGGTACATTAGTCCTGAAAGATAAAGACCCATTTGATTACGCAAAAGCAGAAAGGTTATTCCCGGCATCGAAAAAAATAATCACTTCTTTCTCGGTTACACCAAAGCAAAACGATTTTGGCTTATTGGAAATTGAATTACAAGACGCAAAAGGAATGGCAAGCGTTCGTTTGACCTTTGATACTGCAGGAAATTTTAGCGGAAAAGCTGGCGCCCGTTATAAAAATTTCATGAAATATGAAGCTGGCAAAAGCTATGATATCAAGTTGAAATTAGATGCCCACACCAGGTTTTATTCGCTCACGGTTAATGGCAAAGAACTTTCGTTAAGTTTAGCTTTTCAGCCAGTGGCTGATGTTTCCCGTATTGTTTTCCGAACCGGAGATACCCGCCGTTTTCTTAACGTGGATACACCTGCTGACCAAACTTACGACTTAAAAAATGCAGGCGAGTCAGAGAAAAAGGAGGCAGTTTATTCGATTAAGTATTTAAAAACGGAGGGGTTTTAAGGTGAGGGATTTTGCAAATCATATTGTCATTTCGGATTATAAAACCGTCATTGCGAGGAGGAACGACGCGACAATCTCATTTAATAAGTTAGATTGCTTCAGCTCGCACAAACCCAGCTTCGCAATAACGACCGCCTTACCTGCATTGCGTTTAAGTAGAATGTTATTGCATAGCATGAAGCAACTATTATCATCATTATCAGGTAAGAGGCAATCTCTTTTGATGTTAGTCCTTACTTTATTTTCTTTCTCTGCCAACGCTAAAGTTCTTTTGCCGCAAATATTATCAAGCAATATGGTTTTACAGCGTGAGAAACCCATTAATATTTGGGGTTACGCTTCGCCAGCTGAAAAAGTGGAAGTCACTTTCGCGGGGCAAAAAAAGCAGACGGTAACCGATAAAAACGGAAACTGGTCTGTGATTTTAAGGCCTTTGAAAACATCAGCAACACCGCAAACAATGACCATTGCTGGCTCCAATAAAATCGAATTAACTAATATTTTGGTGGGTGAAGTTTGGGTGTGTTCCGGTCAATCGAACATGGAATACCAAATGCGTAAATTGGCAAAAATCCCAAAACCAAAAAATGAAAAACTGGGTTTCCCGGCTGATGAAGTAGAAAAGGCAAAAAATACACAAATCCGAATTTTCCTGGTTAACCGTAAACAATTAGCAAAGCCAGATTCTGTACATAAAAGTTGGGCGGTAGCACAAGATTCGGCTTTGAAAGCTTTTTCTGCCGTTGGTTACTTTTTCGCTAAAGAAGTTCAGGAAAAATTAGGTATTCCTGTCGGTATGATTTCTTCATCCGTTTCGGGTAGTGCAATTGAGCCATGGGTTTCTCCGGAAGCATTTGCGCAAGAACCATATTTCAAAAACACTAAAGTTGGTAACGACCCTGGTAAATTTTATACACCGATGATTGAGCCACTTTCGAAGTTTAAAATTCGTGGCTTTTTGTGGTATCAAGGCGAAACAAACTGCTTTTTAAATGAAGATATCAGCTATGCTTATAAAATGAAAACCTTAATAAACCTTTGGCGAAAAGCTTGGGGCGAACAAGATTTGCCGTTTTATTACGTACAAATTGCACCTTACGATTACAGTAAGCAAAAAAGTGATAAGGTTGTGCTTACAACAGAAACACAACCAAAATTTTGGGAGGCACAACAACAAGTTTTGCGTTTGCCCAAAACAGGAATGATTTCAACGAATGATTTAAATGATAACGGAGGCGATTTGCACCCCACTTATAAATGGGAAGTAGGAAGGAGATTAGCGCTAGTAGCTTTAGGTAAAACCTACAATCAACAGATAGATTTTTCAGGCCCGGTTTTTAAAGCGATTTCCTTTAGAAATAATCAAGCGCTATTAGATTTCGATTATTTAAAATCAGCGAATGCTACTAAGATCACCGGGTTCACAATTGCAGATGCTAGTGGCAAATTTGTAAATGCTGATGCTGCTTTGAAAGACGGCAAGGTTTTCGTTTTCTCAAAAGAAATTGCAAAACCAACCGCTGTTCGTTATAACTGGACGGAGAATCCAACAGGAAATTTATACAGTAATGGATTACCAGCGCTCCCTTTCCGTACCGATAATCCTTTAACCAAACAATTTAAAACCAATTAATGAGAACCAGATTTATACTTTTCTTTTGTTTAATCATGATGTTTGGCCGTGTAGAGGCACAACAAACAGAGAAACTATATCTTTCAGGAACTGGAAACGACAATACCGTAAATTGGGATTTCTTATGCACCGAGGGCATGAATGCCGGAAAATGGACCACCATTCCGGTGCCATCCAACTGGGAGTTGCAAGGTTTCGGGAAGTACAACTATGGTTTTAATAAAGAAGCGAATAAAGGCAGAGAACAAGGACTTTACAAATACAAATTTACAGTTCCAACC
>NZ_AJLG01000222.1 GCF_000258495.1 Pedobacter agri PB92 | reverse complement strand
TCAAACTAATAAAGCCTGAATTATTTATTAACTTTAATTTTTATGTGTAATTCAAATATAAATATTTTTTTTAAATATGAAAACATATTATCTTGTATAAAATTATAGAATGTGTTCTAATCGCTAAATAAGAAAGCATTTTGTATGTTTGAAATTGTAAAAAATACGCTACGACCAAATTTAAACCTGTATGAACGAAAAGGAATCAAAATATCAAGCGCCAGCCTTAGATAAAGGCCTTGATATATTGGAGTATTTATCTGCACAATCCATTCCCCTATCTCAAACTGAAATTGCTATCGGTATTGAAAAAACACCGAACGAAATCTACCGCATGTTAATGAGTTTGGAGAGTCGTGGATATATTTTGCGTGATGAAGTTTCGGGTAAATACAGGCTTTCTTTAAAGCTTTTTTACCTATCTCACAGGCACTCGCCGATGGATGAATTGCGTAAAGCTGCTCAATTTCCATTGGAAGAATTGTCAAATACCATACGTCAATCTTGCCACTTGAGTATTTTGTATATGAACCAGGTGATGGTGATTATCCATGCCAAAAGTCCGGGGCCGATTGCGCTTTCTATTGAGGAGGGAAATCTTTTTCCATTGCCTTTAACTGCTTCTGGTAAGGTTTTGTTGGCTTACATGCCAGATGCGGAACGCAATACAACTTTGAGAAACAACGCTATTTTTAAGAAGTATCCTAAACCACAACAGGAAGATTTTATTAACTCTTTAGAGGATATTCAGAAAACAGGTTCATATGTTAAAAACAGTGATTCAGTTTCGGGTGTAACTGATATTTCTGTTCCTATCGGAATTGGGGGCAACAATGGCATTATTGCTTGTTTAACCATTTCAATGTTAAATGCTTTAAATGCAGATAAGGCGATCGAAAATGATGTGATTCTTGGCGAAGCAAATAAATGCGTTAAAAAAATTGAGCAAAGGATTGGGGTTTAACCCCCAACCCCTAAAAGGGGCTTTTGACTTTCTATAGTTTAGCCACCCATTTAAAAATAACCAGCTACAATTTCCATTTTGCTTTTCAGCTCCCCCTTTAGGGGGTTGGGGGGTTATAGTTCACCAAATAATCCTTCCCTTTTTCTATCTTAATTTCATAGGTGCCTTTTGAAATCTCTTTAACTTCTGCGCCTTTAACAGCCGGCTTCGATTTACTTTTAATTTTAAGCGTACCAGTTCCAACTGCTGAACCCACTTTGATTTCTTTCTTGTTCATGTAAACAGAAATATCGCCATTGGCAGTCGGCACTTTACCTTCCATCCATTCTAAACCACCTAAACTTGGCTCAATGGTATAAGTTTCGTAGCCTGCGGTAACCGGACTTACGCCAAGATAGTATTTGCCCAATAAATAAATCGGACTAGCACCCCAGGCATGGCATAGACTTTTTCCATAAGGGCGGCCATACATTTCCAAATGTTCCACCCCTTTTTTATCAGGATTATATTCTTCCCAGAATGATGTAGCCCCAAGTTTTAACATTCCGCCCCAATAGTTTTTCATTTCTTTTAATACATAAGACTGTTCGCCCATGGCGCATAATGCTTCTAACTCGTAAAAACGCATGTAAGGTGTAGTAATTTTAGCTACCTTATCATTCAGCAGAACATTATTTTTAACGCCTAATTTTTGTTCAGGCGTAAAATAATCGAAGAAAATTCCGAACATATTTGCATAGCGGGTAACGTTATCGGTTTGCTTATCGTTAATTCTACTGTGCACCAAGGCATTTTTACTCTGATTCCAGTACAGTTCGAAGATTTTAGCTTTAAGCTCTTTCGCCTGCTTGTCATATCTGGCAGCGCCATCAGTATCATTTGCCAGTTTAGCACACAGCGCCATCGTTTCTAAACTTCGGGCATATAACAATTGTTCGAAACTCACTTCGCCATCTTTGCTGAGTTTATCAGCCCAATCAATAAAAATCCAATCGCCTGGCATCCATTCCAGCAAACCATTTTTATTTTTTCTGCCATCAATATAAGTCATAAGCGATTGCATTCTTGGATAAATATCCTGAACAAACTTCTGGTCGCCGGTAAACTTATAGTAGTCATAAATCCCTAAAAACCAATAAAATGAGTAATCCATAATGGTATTGATGTGCGCTGTTACTGGGTCTTTACCACGCTGAGCAAGTAAAGTTCTTTTTACAGTTGGCGCATCGAAAAATGAATAATAATTCATCAGATAACTTTGATACGCATCACCACTCCAAACCCAACGGTCGCGTTTTATTCCATCAATGAAAAACTCACGCGTGTTTAAATGAAAAGTATATTTTGCCACATCATAAATTTTGTTCAGTTCCGTATCTGATGATTTGAAACTTCCACGTTCCGTTACAGGCGCATACTCGTAAAGCATGGAAACAGAATCTACGGAAACACCACCATTAGCTTGGTAGTTCACATAACGAAAAGCCTTGGAAAGTGGCATAATTGAATCTTTTTTCTGAGCCAAATCGATATCCAAATGGTCTAACGTTTCACATTTATCTGTTGATAAAGCTTCTTCGGGAGATTCTCCATAATAGAGACTTGCTCTTCCCTTTCCTTTTAATCCATGCAGCTTAATAAAGCCAAAGGTTTCTCTACCGAAATCGTAAAGGGCTCCAGCTTCTGCTTTCTTTTTAGAAACTGCCTGTAGTGGTTTTGTTGGTAGTTTAAATTGCGATGGCAACTTTGTTGGGTCGGTTAAATTCCAGGAACCAGCCGTTACAAAAGTGGTCCCCGATTTGTCTGAAACCTTACCACTTTGGTCAATCCATTCCTTATCTTCAAAAGTGGTCAACCAGGTTTCATCCGAAACCACAGTTTTTCCCTGCACAAAAATTGCAGGAACTGCCCCCTGGCTATACACTTTTAGGCTTAGCTTATGTTTTCCGGCAGGGATATTAACAGTTTTCGGAAAACCTGAAACGGCCTGACCATCAATTTTTACGTTGTAAGTTCCCTCCACAAAAAGTTTAACTTCTTCAGGTTGGGTCAGTGAAAATTCTTTATGAAAATCGACCAAAACATAATGGCTATCCATTTTCCAAAATACCGGAAAAAACGAACCGCGTTCCGTTCGGCGGTTTTGCATCACATTACTCATGTAGATATCGAAATCACCAGGATACCAAATCCAGGATGCCTTTTGGGCAAAAGTTGGAAGAGCGAAGCAGCTAAAAAGCAGTAGTAAAAGTATTTTGTTAAAGTTTTTCATAATATCTGATTAAAAAGTACTGAATAGAGATGGCTTCGTGCCTCGCAATGACGTAAATATTAATGCCCGTTAAAGACAATATAAAGACCAATCATTACTACGGCTAGAGCTGCCCACGAAACCCAAACCATTTTATCTGGTTTTTCGATATTGGATTGATGCGCTTCGTTTATTGTATAAATGCTTGGCGACCTATCCAATAATGAAATTAACATGGCGATGGCCAATAATCCTGCAAAAATGTAAAAGGAAAGCATTAAATAGTGCGGCCAAAATGTATATTCACTAGATGGTAAAATCCATAAGTAAGTTACACCTACACCCAAGCTTAGAATCGACCCAACCGAAAGCGTAAAATTCACGGCTTTGCGAGTTGTTCTTTTCCAGAAAACAGTTAACAGAAACACAACTGAAAGTGGCGGTGCAATGAAACCCAAAACTGACTGAAAAACGTCAAAAAGGTTCAGCCCCTTAATATTATCAATTGCCAGCACAACTATTACTGCAAAAATACAACCGGCTACTACTGCCCATCTACCGATACGAATTATCTGCTTATTGCTAGCCTGAGGATTGATTTTCTTTACATAGATATCCATCGTAAAAACGGTGCTCAATGAGTTTAGCGAAGAACCAATTGTGCCAACCAAAACCGCGATTAAAACCACGATAACCAGACCATTCATCCCCGGAGGAAAAAGACTGGTCACCATGGTCATGTACGCTTCGTTCGGGTCTTTCAGATTTGGAAAGAGCACATAGCAAAGTATTCCCGTTCCGATAAATAGCGGCAAGGAAAGAATTTTTAACCAACCGATAAAGCTTACGCCTAGTTGACCTTGTTTTAAATTTTTTGCACCCAAAACAGACTGAACCATAGATTGGTCGGTACAGAAAAAGGCTACTGCGGCAACAGGATAACCCAGTAAAATGGCATACCACGGATATTTTGGGTCGCTGGCGGGTTGAATTAAGTTCCAAAAATGGTGTGGCGTTTTAGCATATAAGGCTGAGATTCCGCCTACTTTATTTAAGCCTAAAAGCATTAACGAAAGTGAAACCGCAATTAACAGTATCATTTGGAAAACATTTACTTTGGCAATGGCTTTTAATCCACCAAAAAAGGTAAACAATCCTGCGAAAGCGACTAAAACTGTTACAGATTGCCACATCGGGATTCCTAAAATCTGGCGAACCAAAAAACCTCCTGCGAACAATCCAAGCGATAACCAGGAGATTAAAATTTTCACAAGCGCATACCAGGCTAAGATATTTTGGGTAGAATCGCCATAACGATTTCCCATAAACTCAGGCATGGTACTCACTTTCGCAGCCAGATATTTTGGAGCAAAAACAATCGCCAGCAGGAATAAAAAGATAAAGGCATACCAGTCGAAGTTTACAGCAACGATACCCGTACTGTAGCCTATACTCGCAAATGCCAGCAACATAGACGGACCAACGTTGGTACCCCACATGTTGAAGCCAATGCTCGACCAGCCCAAGGATTTATTAGCCAAGAATAAAGTTTCATCTTCGCTATTCTTTTTCGAGAAACTGGCTCGATACCCAATGATGACTAAAATAATCAGGTACGCCACTACAATGAGGTAGTCTAAGCTGGTTAATCGTTCTACAATATTGTTCATTTTAATTTGGTTAGTACTGTCCTTGCCGGACGGGCTTTTTTCTTTTGACAACAAAAGAAACAAAATTGCCGGCTTAAAATTTTTGTATTAAAGTTTCTGGATAGGCCTTGACAATGCATCCCCAAAAATTTGTTAGGCCGGTTGAGAGTTTAACGTAGAAACTCTGCTTTGGCCCTTCTAAGCGCACCCGTCATTGCGAGGAACGAAGCAATCTCTTCTGATTAGATTGCTTCGTGCCTCACAATGATGGCTTTTCTTACTTTTATTTCACACTCATTCCGTGTTCATTCGTGTTTCCGTGGCAATAAATTACAAGCCTATTGATTCCCTGGTAATATTGTTGGCTTTCAAGATATCATCAATTTTAACCGGCAAACCGATTTCCATTGATTTATCCATCGCTTGCAATAGCGCCACTGTTCCAATTCCCTCTTTTAAATCTGGGTAAGCCGTAAATTTATTGTTAATGCTATCGGCGAAATAATCCAGGTAGTTTTGGTATTCTCCGGCGTGATGGCTTTGCCCCTCGAAACGGAAATAATGTTTCAGGGTGGCATCGCCCCAGGTAATAATTTTTTCCTCTCCTGTTTTAGTGGTTACAGAATAACGCAACTCGTGGTAATCAGCCTGACTTGCACCCTCTGTTCCGCGGAGAATACAACTCATTCCACTATCGCGACTTGCAGGTTGCGTAGGGCCTGTATAAGCGCCACTTACACGAGCAATTCTGCCATCTTTGGCCTTAAAAATAAAGTGCATTGTATCCTGGTTTTTTATTCCTGCTTTTAAACCGTTAGCACTCAACATGCCGTAACCCATCACCTCTTCAATATCGGGCATGTACCAACGAATAAAATCTACAGGGTGACTTAAACCACCATATAACCATTTGAAAGATTGTTTTAGCGACCAGCCTTTCTCTAAAAACCAGCGATGGTCGGCATGGTAATAACTTTCTATGGTAATTAATTCGCCGATTAATCCTTTATCAAAATCTTTCTTTTGACGCATTGCAGGTTCAAAGAACCGTGAACTTTGTCCTACAAAAATCTTTTTTCTCGATTTTTTAGCCAATTCTAAAAGTTCATTTGCCTGCGATAAATCATCAATAAAAGGTTTAGTACAAACCACATGTTTTCCATGCAAAAGCGCTTGTTTAATGTGCTCAAAATGCATATGGTCTGGCGTGTAAATCGCAATCATATCGATTTTATCACTGGTTAACATATCTTCATAATTGGTTGTCCAGTTTTGGAAATCGAATTCCAAAGCACGTTCTTCGCAAAGCTTTTTATTGGCATCACAAATTTGAATGAGCTTAAATTTTTTGCTCGCCAATGATGCAGAAATTGTACTTCTGCCCTCTCCTAAACCTAAAATCCCTAATCTTAACATGATATTATTTTTTAATTTCTTTAAGTCGCCATTGCGAGGAACGAAGCAATCTCTATTCTCTAATGAATAGCCTTGATTTTAATATTGCTTCGTGCCTCGCGATGACGAGTGTCTATTCTATCGGTTTAAAAAACACCCAAACCTCAGCAGGTTTCGTGCCTTCAATCCCTTCCTGATATTTTTTCATTATTGCATTCCATTCATCTACCGTAGGATTATTCAAGGTAGTTTTTGGATTCAAATCATCTAATTTTTTCCCTTTCGGAATACTAATAATCAGCATTAATTGCCTATCCTTTTTGAAAATTGCCAGGCGCTGAAATTCTGCATTGCAAAATCCTTTTGATATTTCCGGCCATTTCTCAAGTGTGTACGT
>NZ_AJLG01000221.1 GCF_000258495.1 Pedobacter agri PB92 | reverse complement strand
CTATTTCCTTAAAAGAGATTGACCAGGAAGCTTCGAAAAGTAAGGGAGGCAGGAATATAAAAAAGATCAGGTCTGGATCAATCTTAACCGTTGGTAAACCCGGAATAAAACTGATGGCCAATCCTGCGATAACCAATAAAATAGGATAAGCAATTTTTAATTTGGTAGCCCACATGTTTAATAAAACGATGGCAGCTATCATTGCCAGTAAAAAGGGTAAAAGTGTATGCATTAACTATGTTTGTTTAAATTTTTCTGATGAAAAGACTTTATTACATCAAAATGTCGTTAACAGGTTGTATGGGTTGTGGCAGTTCTGTTTCACCCAGCATTTGCAACAGGTCGATTTCGATGGTGCGACAAATCGATAGCATCGGAATATCTGTTCCCAGACCTTCAAAAGGGTTTTCAGAATAATCTCCAATTAACTCCATTACAACATAAATCCAGCCCACAATGGTTCCAAAAGGAATCATTAACCAAACTCCTGCTTCCTCTAATTTTGCAAATTCTGCCACAATTCCAAGGGGCAAAAGGAAGATAAAAATACAAGTGAATATAAAACTCATGTTGGCGTATTGGCGGGGGATAGGAAATTTTTTAATCCGCTCTGCTTTACCCTGATGGTCGTAAAAATCTGATAGGATTTTCTGTAATTCTATTTGCCTGCGCATGTGTAAAGTTTCTTCCTCATGAAGCTGCGCTAAATCCTGCGACTGCAAATTAATGATTTGTGTGGCTTTATTGGCTGCGTTGTCCCATTCAGCTGCATCGGCATAATAATTTGCCTTTTGCTTTTCGTTTAAGTAATTTTTAAACTGCCCTATACCGAAACGCTCCCGCCGTTGAACTGCAATTTTTCCGAATAGATGCTTTAAGTTTACGTGTTCCCACTGTGTGGAAACCAACAATTGTTCTCTTAAAATGTATAGCCAGGCAATGTGTCGGTAAGTTAATCTGGTTTTTATTTTTCTGATTTCTTCATCGGTAAGCTGGTTATTTAAGATGAAGGAATTCACCATCATCCCCCAGCTTCGGCTACTATTTACAATGCCACCCCATATTTTCCGGGCTTCCCAAACCCTATCGTAGGATTGGTTATTTTTGAAGCCAAGGTAAAATGCTACTGCTGTACCAATTAACGATACGGGAAGCCATGGAATGGAAATCCATTGCCAGCCAACTACTTTGTACAATACAGAAATGATAAACATGTATGCTGTAAGCCAATAAACGTGATGACCAGCAAATTCAAAAATGCCTTTCAGCGTAATGGTTTTTTTTACTATCATTTTTACAAATAATCTTATAAGTAAATCTTTAGCTTTTTTTTAATTTAAAATTAAGCTTTTATTTAACATACCGAAGACTCAGTAATTTATGAGTTTACAGTATTTTGGGATTAGAAAAATAATAGGGAAAACCAACTTAATGGCGATTAAAAGGGGAATGATAAAGTAATCAACTCATATCCAAGCTAAGAATATCTTCAGCCTTAATGCTGTGTTTAGTTTCAATTTGCCTTTTAGTTTTTTCGAGTTCACTTAAACTATCGGAAATTTGCTTAAAAAATAAATCACATTGTTTCACCGCTAAAAAGGAGAAGATTTTAATCCGAATTTGATCTGCAAAAAATATTTGAATTACTATTAGAGACATCAAAAAGATATAGTGTGAAAAAATTAAAGGATTTGAGCCGTTAATACCGATTTTATAAGCAATACAATCCAGGATAATGGGAACAAGTAAAATTGGTAGAAACGACAGCATCTTTGAGCGCAATTCAGTTTGTTTTTGAGCGGCTTCAACCTGCTGTAACGCACTTTCCAATTTCGCGTTTAGCGGAAGTTCCCGATTTGATCTTGATTGATCGATTTCTGCCAGTTGTTTCCCAAAGGCAACATCAATCTGACTCATTTTCTCCAGCAAAGAAAGTTCATCTTCATTCAGTTTTTCCTGATCGGCCACGATAGCTTCCTGTTCAGCTATGAGTTGTTCCATTTCATCCAGATCATCAGGAATGCCTAAATATAACTTTTGCTCAACAATCAGAATCCTGTCATCAATGGTTTGGCGAATATCTTTAAGTTTTTGGTGTTCTTTTTTAACCGCATCTTTTTGCAAGTCGTGATTTCCCTGAATTTGCAAAAGGTTAACCGCAAATTCAAGTTTTTTTAATTCCGCTTCGTTAACGGTTAAACGTTGATGCAATTCTTTAATAACTGCAAAACTATCTTCGGTGTGGGCCAACTGTGTAAGTCGCTTTTGGTAAGTCTGAAGATCTTTTGACGAAAGAGAAAGAATTGGCATCAAGTATTGAAATATTAGGTTGTAAAATTATAAAATTAATTGATGAGCGGTATTTATATAATGCCATAATTCTAAATATAGTTTTCGACATTTAAGATTTATGCACAGCAAAACACATTTCACCAAAATTATTTTTTTGCTACTGATCTTAAAAATCGATTTTTCAAAAACCTTGTTTTTGGGCTATAGAAGCTATTTATAAATGTCAAATCCACATTTGTTATAGATTTAGAAACAAATTTTATACCTGTTTCCAGCTCAAAGTCCTAACATTGCTCTTGTTAAATCTCCAATAGATTTAGCATGACTAACCAATTATAAACTTATTTCTAAATTATGAAGAAAAGCCGAAGATCTGTTCTGAACTACCTTTTTAATGGCCGGTTCGCTCTACACTCAACTAACCAAAACCAAATGTAAATATTATGAAAAAAGGAAATTTACTTAATCTATTTCATGTTTATCAGGTTGGTAACTTAAAAAGAATGCTTGCGCTGCCATTCGTTGTGGCTGCAATGGCTTATCCAAGTTACGCTTCCCTACCAAAAAACGAAGGCTTTGAGGTCAAAGCAAATAAATTCGACATCCAGATTACTGGAACTGTAAAGGCTGCCTCCGGAGAAACACTTCCAGGTGTTTCTGTAAGTGTTAAAGGTGGCGGAAGAGCCGTTGTAACCGATGCTGCGGGTAAATACAGTATTTCTGTTCCTGAAGGAGCAACTTTAGTTTTTAACTATATTGGTTTTACCGCTAAAGAAGTTGTTGTCGGTTCTAACCCTGTAATCAATGTCACATTGGAATCATCTGATACGGCACTGGATGACGTGGTGGTAATTGGTTATCAAACCATCAGAAGAAAAGATTTAACTGGTGCAACCGGTTCTGTTAGCACCGGAAACACAGAAAAGCTAGTATCTCGTTCTCTTCCTGAAGCACTTCAGGGGCAAACGCCAGGTGTTGCTGTAAGAAATGGTGGGGCTCCCGGCCAGGAAGCAGTTGTGAATATTCGTGGTTTGGCAACCTTTGGAAATGCAAGTCCACTTTATGTGATTGATGGAATGATTGCCGATCCAAATACTACCGTTAGTCCTAATGATGTAGAAGACATTCAGATTTTGAAAGATGCATCTGCCGCTGCAATTTATGGTTCAAGAGCAGGAAATGGCGTGATTTTAATTACAACCAAAAAAGGTAAAGAAGGACCAGCGAAAATTAATATTACGAGCAGATACAGCATTTCGCAAGTGCCTAAAACTTACGATATGATGGATGCTGCGGAATATGCTGCAACCAATACACGTGCTTATCAGGCATCAGGCATGGCGATCCAGCCTGGTGTAGCCAATTATAATGGCCGTATCAATACGGATTGGGTTGATGAAACTTTAAGAACAGGTTCGGTTCAGGATTACAATGCCAGTATTTCTGGTGGCGGTAATGGCTCGAAATACTTAATTTCTGGTGGTTATTTTAAAGATAAAGGTGTACTGATTGCCAGAGAATTTGAGCGTGCCTCATTTAGGGTAAATACAGAAACTACCAAAGGCAGATTCAAATTTGGAGAAAACCTGGCTTTCTCATCATCTACATCAAAAGCACCTTTTCAGGGAGGTGCCTTCGCCGGAAACCCTTGGTATGATATGTTTTCAAGTGTACCACTAATTCCGGTTCAGGATAATGCTTTAATCAGTACTAACAATCCTGGCGGCTGGGGTTACGGTTCAAATGGTAACATTAATACTTTTTCACGTAACCAGGTGGCTATTGCCAATATTACTTCAGTAAAATCAAACTTCGCTAAGTTAATTGGTAATGCCTATGTTGATTTTAAGATCATCGAAGGTTTAAACTATAAATTTAATGCAGGTATTGAAACCAGTTTTGATAAAAGTAAATCGATCAGAAAAGATGGATCATGGTACCAAAATCAATCGCCTGATTTTAGTCAGCTAAGCGACAATCGCAATCAGTTTTTAAGCTATCTTTTAGAGCATACTTTGAACTATAACTATGTTATTGGTAAACATAGCATTAATGGGGTAGTAGGTTATACAGAGCAAACTACACAAAGAGATAACACCTTCGGTAGTGGTATTAAACTGGCTCAATTTGGAGGTGATTATTTTACAACTTTAACATCTACGGCAGGTGACGGCCGCACATCATCAGGAACACTAGTCAAAAACTTATTGAATTCATATTTAGGTAGATTCAATTACAATTACGATGAAAAATATCTGGTTTCTTTAACATTTAGAGCAGATAAGGATTCACGATTTTCTCCTAGATATAAAACAGGATATTTTCCTTCTGCTGCTTTGGGATGGAGAATATCAAAAGAAGATTTTTTTTAAGGTGGATTGGATTTCTGATCTAAAATTGAGAGGTTCATACGGTGTTTTAGGAGTTAATACGCTCGATGCATATGATTATATCGGTTCATTAAACCAAGCCCCAGATGCGGTATTTGGTAGCGGACAAGTTACTTATCCTGGTGCAATTCAAGCAAAAATTGCTTCGGAAGATCTAAAATGGGAAGAAAAAAGTACAACAAACTTAGGTCTGGATGCCGCATTATTTAATGACCAGTTCATTGTAAATCTTGATTTATTTAGATCTGTTTCTAAGGACGTTCTTATAAGACCTCCATTACCAGGTTATCTTGGGAATTTGATTGACAACCCTTATCAAAACATTGGTTCTATTCAGAATAAAGGTTTAGAATTAAATTTAGGTTATCGCCCGAAATTAGATGGCGAATTTAAATGGGATATCGCAGGAAACATCAGTATTGTTAGAAACAAGGTGTTATCTTTAGGTAATTTAGGTATCGATACGGAAACAGGTCAGCCAAAAGACTACATTCAATCGGGCAATACCAGAACACAAGTTGGCAGATCGATTGGTGAATACTATGTATTAAAAACTGATGGAATTTTCCAGAATCAGGCAGAAATTAATGCGCATAAAGCACAAAGCGCTTATGCCAAACCAGGTGATATCCGTTATGTGAACACGATTGATGGTGGCACGAACGATGATATCAATGATAAAGACCGTGTTTTTGCAGGTTCAGCTTTTCCAAAATTCACATCTGGTTTACAATTTAATTCGAGATACAAAGATTTTAGCTTGACAATCCAGTTATATGGTGCTTTCGGACAAAAATTGTATAATGATGTACTAAGAGATTTAGATAGCTACGGTAACTCAAATTATAGAAGAGCAATCAACCCATGGACACCTGGTAATACTGACACCACCTTCCCAAGATTAGGATATCAGTTTGCTGCCAATGACAGAGGAATCAACGAAAATGCAAGAGGTAACACTGATCGCTGGATTGAAGATGGCTCATTTTTAAGATTACGTAACGTGGAATTAGGTTACAGTTTCCCGCAAAAATTAATCTCAAAAGCTAACATTAGCAGCCTAAGATTATACGTAAGCGGACAAAACTTATTTACCATTACCAAATACAGTGGTCTTGATCCTGATGTTGTGGGTGCAAATCCAAATCTTGAACCAGGAGTGGATAATGGAAATTATCCTTCATCAAGAATAATTTCATTTGGTTTAAGCGTAGGTTTCTAATTAAATATAACAAATCATGAAAAAATACATATTCATATTAACCGTAGCAATTACTGCCCTGGCAGGTTGTAAAAGAGATTTTGATGCGGTGAACCCGAATGCACCAACTATAGCAAGTTTTTGGAAAACCGGGGCAGATGCCACAAAAGGGATCAATGCAGTTTACAGTACATTCTACCGTACAGCCAGTTTATATTCTCGCTGGATGTTTTACCACGGAATTTTGAAATCTGATGAAGGTTTCGGATCTGGCGGCGATGGCGGATTAAACAACTTAATGCGTTTTAACCAAACCAATTATAATGATGGTTTAACAGCGCAAACCTGGCAAACACTTTATGTTGGCGTTTTTAGAGCAAACCAGGTGATTGCTAATGTACCTAACATCGCGATGGATGAAACCACCAAAAAGAGAATTATTGCAGAGGCTAAATTTTTAAGAGCGCTATTCTATTTTAATTTAACACTTTATTATGGAAGACCACCCTTAATGTTAACACCATCACAACCAAAAGATGTTCCGGCTAATGCAACAACTGCCCAGGCCTACGCACAAGTTGCCAAAGATTTAACTGAAGCTATAGCTGATTTGCCAGTAAGTTATCCTGCTGCAGATTTAGGTAGGGCAACCAAAGGTGCAGCATACGCCTTGTTAGGTAAAACTTACCTGCAACAAAGAATGTATCAGCAAGCCGCAGATGCTTTTGCTTACCTGGTAACCGGTGCCGGAAGTTCAACATATGCTTTAACTGCCGATTATCGTGACAATTTTATAATCACCAAAGAGAATAACAGCGAATCTATATTCGAAATTCAATTCAGTGAAAACCAGTCAGAAAGTACTGATGATGATGTGGATGAAT
>NZ_AJLG01000220.1 GCF_000258495.1 Pedobacter agri PB92 | reverse complement strand
TACACATCGCAATGAAAAAAATTACAAATGAGCCAGCAATAGCGAACGATTCTACATCCAGTCCAATCACTTTTAATAATGATTCTCCGAGGAATAGAAACAAAATCATGAGCGCAGTTGCTACAATCGAAGCTTTTTCAGATTCAATATGTCCCGCTTTCCTGCGAAGTTCGATCACTACCGGAATTGATCCCAAAATATCAATAATGGCGAAAATTACCATCGTAGTGGTCAGAATCTGGTTGAAGTCGAACTTCATGAAATCATATTTCATAGGGAACAAATTTACCCAAAGGTAAGCCAATTGTATTAAATACTTATTATGAAACTATTTATTAAAAGTAGAATTGTGTTCTCAAGGTGAACACATTATCCTTTCGGTCTTCAGTATAACCAGAAATTTGGGTTGATTCATTTTTGATCATGTCGTAATATATTACCGCTTTAAAATGGGGATTGAAATGATGCAGGAAGCCAAAACCAAAAGTATCGAACCGAACATCCGCGGCCGTTAATCCCTTTAATGCTGAAATATCCATTCCTGCAACTTTTGCATTGGGATCGTACCAATCATATTTTAAAATCAATTGATTGTCGGTACTATTTAAAGTTTGTACGAAGGTGAAATAAGCGCCATTAAAATTTCTGGTGTAGTAGGGAAGTGCTAACGATTTATTATCAACGGGATAAGAACCAGGCGTTGCCGAGGTAGTTGCTGTGGCCGATTGTAGTCCTGAAATAACTTCTGCCCTTAATTCTGATTTCCAACTTTTCAGGGCTGTGGCTAACTGAACATCAGCACCGTAATATCTGCGTGGTGCTACCTTATTAATCGTATTTACTGAAGAATCTTTCACCATCGCCAGGCTTCCATTTAAATTTTCCATTCTGTAGCTTACAGGCAAACGATGATTTAATCCGCCTTGCAACGTGCTTATTCCTCCGGCAATAGAAAAGCCTAATTTTTTAAATGTGTATGGTTTGTGGCTTAATCTGGCAATTATATCTTTGCTGTTATCAAATTCGCCGGGGCCGGCCAGTCCCTGGCCATTGTAAATACCCAAATCTAGAACTACATTCTTAAGCTTGGCATCTTTCCAGCGAGGATTAAAAGTGAAGGTTGCGCCCAAATCACGCTCGGTTCTCATTAAAATCTGCGACATTCTTCCGCGTTCGGGAGCCTCTCTACCGGCTGATGAAAGTTGTAGTTCATTTCCAAACGGACGGCCTGATAGGCCCAGTGTGACGTGAAAGAGTTTCCACTTATTTTCATAATAGCGTCCCCAAAAATCCCGGATATTTACACCCTGTTCAGTCCCATCAAATTGCAATACGAAATAGGTAGATTGATTACCTTTGTCATCCAGCAGCATATAATCTGCCCTCAACCTGCCTCTTCTTAAGCGAAAACGATTGTTACTAAATTCGCCGAAATTTCCACCCTGGTATTCCGCAAGTGTACCGTTTGATTGAGCGGCCTGAAACTGTGGTTGCATGTAACCGCTAAAAGATAGTGAGCCGTATTTTTTAGAGATGATAAGCAGGTGGTTAACCGTTGTGGAGTCCATTATATCATTAATGGTTCTTTGTGCTTGAGCGGAGAATGAAAGGAACAGTAAAGTGATAATGGCTAAATGCTTGTTTTTAACTCGTTGCATACGTTTCGATGGATTGTGTGGCAAAGGTACTTTATTAACAATTATTTAACACAAAAAAGCCCCGACATTTGTCAGGGCTTATAAAATTTATATTATTTGTTATAATTCAGGTTTTGGAGGATCAACCGGATGTACAACTTTTCCTTTGTTGCCTAAAACTGAATTTCCTTTACCGTAGAAGAAATAGATGGCTACACCTAAAGCCATCCAGATTGCTAACCTGATCCAGGCTTCTAATGGTAATGACGACATCAGGTAAACACAAACAATTACACCCATAATCGGCACGAAAGGAACCAATGGTGTTCTGAATGGACGAGCTCTGTTCGGATCCGTTTTACGTAATAACATCACACCGATACATACCAATGAGAAGGCAAACAGCGTACCAATAGATACCATGTGACCCAAATCAGTTACCGGAACAAAACCAGCGAAAATACTTACGAAAACCATAAAGAACAGATTTGTTTTAAATGGTGTTCTGAATTTTGAGTGGATGTTACTGAAGAATTTCGGTAATAAACCATCTTTTGACATGGTATAGAAAACCCTTGATTGTCCCATTAACATCACCAGGATTACTGAAGTATAACCCGCTAAAATTGCGATAATTAATCCCATTTGCAACCAACTGTAACCAGTTACTTTAAATGCAGTAGCTGCCGGAGAAGCATCGCCTTTAAATACTGAGAAAGGTACTAAACCTGTCATCACGTGAGCAAATAATACATAAAGTATGGTACAAACTACCAAAGAACCTAAAATACCAATTGGCATGCCTTTCTGCGGATTTTTTGCTTCCTGGGCCGCTGTAGAAACAGCATCAAAACCAATAAATGCAAAGAATACCAACGCAGCACCTGCAGCGATACCAGAAATACCAAATTCTCCTTTAACACCAGTGTTTTCCGGGATATAAGGCGTATGGTTAGCAGGATTAATAAATTTCCATCCTAATGCGATGAAGATGATTACTACGGCAACTTTAACAATTACCAGGATATTATTTAGGCTTGCTGATTCTTTAGTTCCACGGATGAGCATCAGTGAAAGAAGAGAAACGATGACCACTGCTGGAAGATTGATTCCTCCACCATCTACTTCTGCAAATGATTTTGTGAGGTAGAGCGGCATTTCGAGGCCAAATTCGTGTAGCAGTTTGTTGAAATAACCAGACCAGGAAACCCCGACCGTTGCAGCGCCAAGAGCATATTCTAACACTAAATCCCATCCGATAACCCAGGCCATAAACTCACCCATTGTAGCGTAAGAATAAGTGTAAGCACTACCGGCAACAGGAATCATCGAAGCAAATTCTGCATAACACAAACCGGCGAATGCACATCCAACTGCTGCCAGTACAAATGATAATGTTACGGCTGGTCCAGCGTGATCAGCTGCTGCGATACCTGTTAATGAGAATAAACCTGCCCCAATAATCGCTCCAATGCCCAGAGCAACAAGGCTCGTACTGCTCAGCGTACGTTTGAGCGTCCCCTCGCCACTTTCAGCAGATTCTGCTATAAGCACATCAATAGGCTTTTTAAGATTCATAATTTGTTTAGTCTTTTATGTTTGTTGATTTATGATAATAAGCGGTAAACCTAAATAAAAATTGCGAAAAAGAAAAAGGGATTTTGTTAAAATCCCCATTTCAGTACTATTATCTCTATGTTTTTACAACTAATTTGCCAGTGTATCGGTAGTATTCATTAAAGTGTCGTTAATGACGTTACCTGAAGCATCAGTTTTTTGCTCAATTCTGATTTCTTTGCGAACTTCTTGCCTTTCTTCAGTAGGTATAGCCTTCACTGCGATGTAAGGAGCAATAACCAGCGAAACAATAGACATTAATTTGATTAAAATATTCATCGATGGTCCTGAAGTATCTTTAAATGGATCTCCAACGGTGTCGCCTGTTACTGATGCTTTGTGTGGCTCAGATTTTTTGTAGAACATTTCTCCGTTAATCATTACACCTTGTTCGAAAGATTTTTTAGCGTTATCCCATGCACCGCCTGCATTGCTCTGGAAAATTCCCATCAGTACGCCGGTTACAGTAACACCCGCTAATAGTCCCCCCAAAACTTCTGGTCCGAAAGTGAACCCTATTATGATTGGCGTGATTAAAGCAATTGCACCTGGAAGCATCATTTCCCGTATAGACGCTTTGGTAGAAATGGCCACACATTTTTCATACTCAGGTTTTGCTTTGTATTCCATAATGCCAGGGATTTCCCTGAACTGGCGGCGAACTTCCTGAACCATATCCATAGCGGCTTTTCCAACTGCCTGGATACATAGGGCAGAGAAAATAAAAGGAATCATACCGCCAATAAATAATCCCGCTAATACCGGCGCTTTATAAATATCAATCGCACTAATTCCGGCAATCCCTACAAAAGCGGCGAAAAGTGCCAGTGAAGTTAATGCTGCCGATGCGATGGCAAATCCCTTACCGGTTGCAGCAGTTGTATTTCCTACGGCATCCAAATTATCTGTTCTTTCACGAACCTCAGGTGGGAGCTGACTCATTTCTGCAATACCGCCTGCGTTATCAGCTATCGGCCCGAATGCATCAATGGCCAATTGCATCGCTGTTGTGGCCATCATGCCGGCAGCTGCAATGGCTACACCGTATAAACCTGCAAAATGATAGGAAGCCATAATCCCGCCAGCCAAAACCAAAATTGGAATTACTGTTGATTTCATCCCCACTGATAAACCTGCGATAATATTTGTGGCATGCCCTGTTGAAGATTGTTGAATGATGGAATTTACAGGGCCTTTGCCCATAGCCGTAAAGTATTCAGTTACCACACTCATAATGGTGCCCACAACCAAACCAACAATGATGGCGTAAAATACATTGATACTGGAAAATGCATAGCCGCGTAAACTTAGTGTTTCCGGCAGCATCCAATTCACAATAAAAAATGACGCAACGGCAGTAATCACGATTGAAGACCAATTGCCAAGATTTAAGGCGTTTTGAACATTAGATTTTTCATCTTTAATGGTCACAAACCAGGTGCCGATAATAGAAAAGATAATACCCAAGCCACAAATTACCATTGGCAATAGGATAGGAGACATCCCGCCAAAATTATCTTTTACATCAATCTCCTGGCCTAAAACCATTGTCGCCAAAATTGTAGCTACATAAGAGCCAAATAAATCGGCGCCCATACCTGCAACGTCGCCCACATTATCACCTACGTTATCGGCAATGGTTGCAGGATTTCTCACATCATCCTCAGGAATTCCTGCCTCCACTTTACCCACTAAGTCGGCACCAACATCCGCAGCTTTGGTGTAAATTCCTCCACCAACACGTGCAAATAAGGCGATAGATTCCGCCCCGAGTGAAAACCCGGTTAATACTTCAATGGCTGTTTTCATTTCTACGCTGTTCACTGATACAACATTGAAGTATTTCAAAAAAACGATGAATAAGCCACCTAAACCCAATATAGCCAAACCCGCTACGCCTAAGCCCATCACGGTACCACCTGTAAAGGATACTTTTAATGCTTGTTTTAAGCTTGTCCTCGCTGCTTGTGTGGTTCTTACATTAGCCTTTGTGGCCGATTTCATTCCAATATATCCAGCAGTAGCAGAAAAAATGGCACCAATTAAAAAGGATATAGAAATAATCCAGCTGGAGTGCATGGGTACACCTTTAATTTCTGTAATGGTTCCGGAGTAGGCTAATAATGCAGCGGTAAAAACTGCGAAAATACTTAACACTCTCCATTCCGCCTTCAAAAATGCCATGGCGCCATCGGCAATGTAACCAGCCAGCTCCTGCATATTTTTATCTCCGGCATCTTGTTTGTTTACCCAGGCGCTTTTAATCATCATCACAATAATCCCAACCAGGCCCAAAGCCGGGATACTGTAAATTAAGTTCTCTTGTAAAAAATTCATAGTTAATATTTGGTTATTGGTTCGCTGATATCAAGTTCATTGATTTACCCTCATCGGTAAAGAACATTGATTTCTTAAATTTTGGTTATTAGTTAAGCAATATAATAATTTTATTTCCTTGTACTTAAATAAAAAATGAGAGTTTAACGGAATGAATAACGCGATCGATATAATCACAGGAAGCATCATTCATTGCCTTTGTGATGTTTTTATTAAATGAGTCGTGAGTCTACGTCAATTAAAATAATACAGTTTAATGGATGTAATTTTATTTATTTATAAATAAATTAGCCGGAAACTAAAGCTAAACCAACAAAAAAAAATGGAAAAACTACAGGGCGAAAGTGCTCCCAAGCGAAAGCTAGGTCTTTTTGATGCTGCAATGCTAGTCATGGGATCGATGATTGGAAGCGGTATTTTTATTGTAAGTGCCGATATCATGAGAAATTTGGGATCTGGATACTGGTTAATTGTGGTTTGGGTGATTACGGGTGTTATGACTGTGGCTGCTGCAATCTCGTATGGCGAACTTTCAGCCATGTTTCCAAAAGCAGGAGGACAGTACACATACTTAAAGGAAATCTTCGGTAAAATGATGGGTTTTTTGTACGGTTGGGGATTATTTACAGTAATTCAAACCGGTACCATTGCGGCGGTAGCTGTGGCATTTGGTAAATTTACCGCTTACTTAATCCCGGCATTAAATGATGCCGCACCATTATTTCAAAATGGCAGTTACAAAATCACCTGGATTCAGATTTTGGCAATTGGCGTTATTTTGCTGCTTACCTATATAAATACTAAAGGCGTTGAGAGTGGAAAATTGTTGCAAAATGTTTTTACCGGATCAAAAATCGTTGCGCTCATTGGGTTAATTCTTCTAGGCTTTCTTTTGGTGAAGAATAATTTCTGGTCTGGAAACATGAGTTTTGGATGGGATGCTTTTAATAATTTAAAAACCGATTCGGGTGGCAACTTTTTAAAATCCGGTTGGGAATCAATTTCCGGGATGGGCATCATGGCTGGAATAGCAGCAGCTATGGTTGGATCTGTTTTTTCGAGCGTGGCCTGGGAGAACGTGACCTTTGTTTCCGGCGAAATCGAAAATACCTAAAAAAAAATGTAGTCAGATCGATGGTGTTAGGCACATCGGCAGTAATGATACTTTACCTCCTGGTTAATTTCATCTATCT
>NZ_AJLG01000219.1 GCF_000258495.1 Pedobacter agri PB92 | reverse complement strand
AATGACTTTTGTAGATGGATTTTCGTAAAGCGTCAAACATGGTTTTTGTGCCAAAAAGCGCATACTGCTGGGCATTTACATTTTTGAAGCTGGCGATAATGACTAAGGCAAGTAAGAGTTTCTTCATGTATAATTTAGGTTCTTGGCAATTTTCTTATTAACGGATACTTAGCGAATCTGGTATTAAAGCTTGTACATATTTATTTAACAGTACATTAGTGATAAATTTGTTTTGATCAGCAACGAGTTGATAACAAAACGTATCAAAACTTCTTAAGCCACTATCTGCCCGAAGGTGCTTGTAATATTTTAAAGATAGATTATCTCGTAGAATATCGCTCGAATTTTTCAGGTTGATATAATATGTGACATTAGATGTCGACGAAATTTGATTCATGGCATCAAGATAATCAGCTTTCTGAATAAGCAGTTTGTTATTTTTGTAACTATTTAAAAAGGATTGTAAAGTACTGGCGTTGTTAGCCACAACCATGTAGTTATCAATGATGATATAATATGGTCTGCTGAAATGTTTAAAGGCCTCTCCATAATAACTGTAGAGGATATTGGAAGATTTAAAAATTTTAATATCCTCATTGTAATCTGTACTAACATCTAACAAAAGTTGCTTAACTTTTTCTCCGTTGCTAAGTTGAATGGTAGCTAACTTTTCTGTAGTGCTTAACTGAAATGTTGCAAACTGATTTTTAGTATAAATCGGGAATATTGAATTTAGATCTGTACGGTATTGATTTTTAACATCATTAATAATTGATTTTGCTCGATCGCTGTCTTTTATTTGCGTTTGAAAGAGGATAAAATCTTTATACCATGATGGAAAATCTTCAAAAGCATATATGGTGTAATTAGCCGTATTATCTGGTAAGATATTTTGAATATTGGTAACCTGGGCTGCACTCGTTTCAAAAAGTTTCAGATAACTATCTTCATTTTTTAGCGTGGTGTTTCCGTTAAAGAGAATTCGTTCCTTACTGAAATTGTAACTTAATGAAGCAAAACCATTCTGTTTATTGATGAATGCAATATTTCCGTTTAAATTTCCTGACAAGATATTCTTCAATAATAAAGGCGCCTGATTGAAATTAAGGTAAACCTGTGCCAAGGCACTTTTTGCCGCACCACTATGCTCTTTAATATAATCTGTGAATGGATTTTCTGACAGGCGTACAGCTGCATCCTTAATTAATTTTAATGAAGTGGAAAATGTAATTACTCTATCCTTAATCTGCGCATAAGCTGAGATGGTATCGTTCAGGTTAATTCGATATAAATCATCTTTAATTAATGAAATGTATTTTTTCGACTTGATGAGGGTATTAAGCTTGCTCACATCTTCTTCAGGCTTAATTTGTACAGTTAATAAAAAATTAAGTGATTGGTTCGAATCTGGAAGCAGGCTAATGTAAATGTTTTGATCTTTAATATAACTGTTCAATCCGTTATCATCAATAATCAGTGTTTTTAATTCGGTTAAAAAATTAGTTTTTTCTTTCCCTAACACTTGCTGAACAAGATTCTGAGCTTTTATGATCTCATAAAAACTTTTGTCATTTTGAAAAGATACCACCAATGAGGCATTATTGGTAGCACACTGAAGCGCTAAATCTTTTGCATTATTTTCTTGTCCTAATTTTGAAAAATATAGGTACGTCATGAAAACAATACCGACTAATAAGGCAACTATTAAAATTATGATCTTTTTCATTTGCTGTGCAACAAATTTAATTTATTACATTGATTAGAGCGAAGTTCTATGCCAATTTATTAATTTAGCGATTGCTTCAAGCAAAAATATATGAATAAACGAATTATACTTACTGCTTCTTTTTTTGGTGTAGTGGCTGTTTTACTAGGTGCTTTTGGCGCACACGGCTTAAAGGCTTTAATAGATAACTCATCAATGGAAATTTGGCAAAAAGGAGTTGATTATCAATTCTATCATACTTTCGCTCTTTTATATCTTTCTACTTTTGCCAGGTATAGAAATAAGCTGATCAATATCGCTTACTTCTGTTTCACCTTCGGAATAATTTTATTCTCAGGATCTTTATACCTACTGGCCACCCGGAGTATTTTACACCTAGATTTCATTAATTTAATTGGGCCATTAACACCAATCGGCGGGTTATTGTTCGTATTGGGATGGATCATGTTGTTTTTTGCAGCTTTTAAAGATAAGTAATGGATAGTTTCGGAAATGATATTTTTGCAGAGAGAGAAACACTTTTTGTAGAAGTTATTTTGCCTTTATCTTTGGCGATAAATTATACTTATCGGGTACCCTTCGACTTGAATGACCAGGTTGCAATAGGTAAAAGAGTTGTGGTTCAGTTTGGCAAACATAAAATTTATACTGCATTAATCAGTGGAATTTCTACCAAGCCACCTGGAGTATACGAAGCGAAATACATTATCGATATCATTGACGCAGAACAGGTAGTCACCCCAACTCAGTTGAAGTTTTGGGAATGGATGAAGAATTATTACATGTGCAATGAGGGCGACGTCATGTCTGCCGCTTTACCAGCCAGTTTAAAACTTGCAAGCGAAACCATTCTCATTCTTCGCGATGATTTTAATGACGAAATTGCCCTTACAGAGAAAGAAGAAATAATTGTTTCCGCATTAAAAACGCAGGAGAGGCTTACTGTTAATGATGTTTCAAAACTATTAGGACAAAAAACAGTTTACCCGATCATCAACGATTTATTGGATAAAGAGCTGGTTCTGGTAGCAGAAGAAGTTGTACAGAAATACAAGCCCTTATTAAAGTCGTTCGTTCTATTGAATGATTTTTACACGGATCAGGAAAATCTAAAACAGTTATTTTCTGTTTTGGAGAGAGCACCCAAACAGTTAGATGCTTTACTTGCTTATCTTAAACTACAAAAATCAAATCTTCCTATTTCAAAAGAACAACTTTTAGAAGAAAGCAATTGCGGACCTGCAGCACTTAAAGCACTTACCGATAAAGAAATTTTTATAGTAATGAAGCGACCGGTGAGCAGGTTGGCAGCTCATGATGAAGCCTTTAATGTAAATTTCCAACTTAATGATGGTCAAAAGGATGCATTGGTCAAAATTCAAAATGCATTTGAAGAGAAAGATGTGGTACTGCTTCATGGTGTTACCGCTTCAGGGAAAACACAGGTTTACATTAAGTTAATCGAAGAGGTTATTCAAAATACTGATGGTCAGGTCTTATTCCTGTTGCCAGAAATTGCGCTAACAACGCAAATTGTAGAACGTATAAAACGTTATTTCGGCAACGCAATCGGTGTTTATCATTCTAAATTTAATAATAGCGAGAGGGTTGAGATCTGGAATAAAGTAAGAACCGGCGCTTACAAGGTTGTTCTTGGCGCACGATCAGCAGTTTTCCTTCCCTTTCAGCATTTGAAGCTGATTGTGGTAGATGAGGAACATGAACCTTCTTACAAACAATATGATCCGGCTCCAAGATATCAGGCAAGAGATGCTTCAATCTATTTAGCCCACCTGCATCAGGCTAAGGTGATTTTGGGTTCCGCCACACCATCACTGGAAAGTTATTATAATGCTTTGCAAGGTAAATACACCTTGGTTGAAATGAAAGAACGTTTTGGCGGAGTGCAGCTGCCAAATCAACAAGTGGTGAGTATTTCGGAAGAAACAAAAAGGAAAACCATGGTTTCGTATTTCTCCAGTGTATTGATTAAGGACATCGATCTGGCGCTTTCTAAAAAGGAGCAAATTGTCCTTTTTCAAAACCGAAGAGGATATGCAACCATTTTGATTTGTGCTACTTGCGGCTATACGCCCAAATGCGTCAATTGCGATGTAAGTTTAACCTACCACAAAAGTAGCGGTAAATTGCACTGCCACTACTGCGGCTATCAGCAGAGCAGTGTAACTATTTGTCCGGCCTGTGGCTCAGTACATGTCGAACAAAAAGGTTTCGGAACCGAGCGTATTGAAGAAGAACTCAAGCTGCTTTATCCGGATATTACGATTGCCCGTTTAGATATGGATAGCACACGCACCAAAAACGGTTTGCAGCAAATTTTAACTGATTTTCAAGAGAAGAAAACCGACATCCTGATCGGCACACAAATGGTGGCTAAAGGTTTGGATTTTGATAATTTAAGTTTGATAGGCGTTATCAATGCCGATACACTTTTAGGTTATCCTGATTTTAGAGCTTACGAACGCAGTTTCCAACTTCTGGCTCAGGTAGCAGGAAGAGCTGGCAGAAGAGCAGATCAGGGCAATGTATGCATTCAAACTTATGATGCAGATAACCGAATCATTAAACAAGTTGTAAATAATGATTACGAAGGAATGTATAACGATGAGATTGCTGAACGTGAAAAATTTCAGTATCCGCCATTTTCAAGAATGATATTCCTTTACATTAAGCACAAGGATTCTCATGTCTTAGATCATGCTGCGTTGAGTTTGGCAAATATCTTAAAAGCTAAATTCGGTAAAAGGGTTTTAGGGCCAGAGCAGCCACTGATTAGCCGTGTTCGTAACCTTTACATCAAGCAGATTATTATAAAGGCAGATAAACATACTGCAATACAAAAAGTAAAAGATGCTTTAAGGGAAACACTTACGCAGTTTAATGCCACCAAAGAGTTTAAGGGTGTTTTTACTCAGATTGATGTAGACCCGTATTAATTTTTACTGTTGAAGTTAAACTGAATTCCGGCCGAAACAGGATTTAATAAAAATTCCCATTTATTATAGGTGTTAACAGTTCTTCCTGCTAAGTTAGGCTGTGTAATATCTTGCTTTTCATAGGAATAATAAAAATCTAAGCTACTTTCTGCAAACACAGATAGATTGGGGATAATATTAATCTTGAACCCCAGTGAAGGTGTCATCACCAATCCATTTTTGCTAGCATCTGCTGATTGACTAGTTGAAGGCACCATTTCATTTGCTGGCGTCAATGTTCCGGTAAATTTGTTTGAACGGTAACCGATGTCGAAAGCGAAATAAGGTTGGATTCTTGAATAATTGAAGTTTTTCTCGAAACCAATTTTAAATGAATAATCAGTTACTTTTCCTTGTGCTATCTCGCAAGTTTCGCAAGTATTTTGAAACATTACATCTCCACTTCTAAAATAATTTCCGCTAATTCTATAGCTAATCTGGTTGTCGTTAAATTTAAGCATCACACCATTCCCATACATTTTAGTATAGTCTTGAGTATTCGTTTGATTTAGTATCTTCGGTAGTTGCATCAGGCTGAATGCCCTTGCTGCGATAGAGTAATTATAGTCGGCACTGGTTTGTGCTAAAATATTTGTTGATACGGCTGTGCTTAACAAAAATAAGCCTATTAATACTTTTTTCATATACAGATATAGATTGAGCAGTGTATTTTAGACTTCAAAAGTAGAAATAATTCCTTAATACACAATTAATGTTTAACACTTTGTTTAGAGCCTAACCTTTTAGTTTTGATTTACTGCAAGTTAGGTTAATGTTGAATTCTTTATCTTGTAACAATGTTTAAAAAAGCTAATTTTGAGACTTCATGGCCTATAAATTTGTTGATAATTACCGAGAGCGTGGTGCGAGAAAGAAGTTAGTTGAATTACTGAAATCTCGTGGAATTGAAGATAGGAGCGTATTAGAAGCTATAGGCAAAGTGCCGCGTCATTTCTTTTTCGATGAAACATTTTGGAATCAGGCTTACAAAGATATTGCTTTCCCAATAGGAGATGGGCAAACCATTTCTCAGCCTTATACTGTTGCTTATCAAAGTGAATTATTGCACATCAAAAAAGGCGATAAAGTGCTGGAAATTGGAACAGGCTCTGGATACCAAACTTGTATTTTAATGGAACTTGGTGCGGAGGTTTTTACCATTGAACGGCAAGAGAACATTTACAACAGAACCATTCAAGTTCTTCCAGGCATGGGCTACAAGCCTACATTTTTTTGCGGTGATGGTTCAAAGGGGATTGCTAAACATGCACCTTATGATAAAATTATCGTAACGGCAGGGGCGCCGCTGGTTCCAGAGATTCTACTCAAGCAGTTAAAAATCGGCGGTATTCTTGTTATTCCCGTTGGTGATGAAAAAACGCAAAAAATGGTAACGGTCATCCGCGTAAGCGAAACAGATTACGAAAAAATAGTTTTAGATACCTTTAGGTTTGTGCCACTGGTTGGCGATCAGGCCTGGTAGTGCTTGGCAGTTTCAGTTCGAACTAAAGTTAAAATCTTCGAGTTGAGGCTAAACTACCTTTTCATCGCCCGATCCAATTCGCGTTTAGTATCTCTATCTTTAATACTATCCCGTTTGTCAAATTCTTTTTTACCCTGAGCCAGGGCAATTTCCATTTTTGCAAATCCACGTTCATTAATGAAAATTCTTAATGGCACAATGGTATAGCCTTTCTCTTCACCTTTTAAACGTAATTTTCTAAGTTCTTTCTTTTGAAGTAATAGAGCCCGGTCTCTTTTAATATCATGATGGTAAAACGAACTGTGGCTATACTCTGAAACATGAAGATTTCTTACATATAAAATGCCCCCGATAAACATGCAGAATGCATCCGTCATGTTAGCCTTTCCCTGTCTAATCGCTTTAATTTCTGTTCCTAAAAGGGCAATTCCTGCTACATATTTATCTAGTAAATTGTAATCAAAATATGCTCTCTTGTTTTTTATATTGATATCGTTTTTCAAAATTGAAGTATGTTATTGGTAGATAAATTCTACGTGATCTAATTCAGCAAAAATGCCGGGCTGCAAATATCTTAAAATTTGATG
>NZ_AJLG01000218.1 GCF_000258495.1 Pedobacter agri PB92 | reverse complement strand
TCGTTTAAATGTTGACTTTACCTGGTACAACAAGAATTCAAAGGATGAAATTATTGATGTGCCAACTTCAACTACAACAGGTTATAATGGTGCCGTTTTAAACATCGGTAAACTGAGAAACCGTGGTTTCGAAGGGTTGATTTCCGGCGTGGTGCTAAAAAATCAGGATTTCAGCTGGACTTCCAGTATCAATGGATCCCGTAACGATAACATGGTAATCACCTTGGCTCCAGGTACTGCATCCCAACAACTTGCCACCTCGAGAAGCAACGTTGGCTTTTTACAAAACCTTGCCGGAAAATCAATTGCTCAGATTATGGCTTATGATTTCTTATACGATGGCAACGGTAATATTGTAAAGGATACTAATGGCGTACCACAACGCGGTGAATTAAAAGATTATGGATCTGCTTACCACAAGTGGACTGCCGGATGGAATAACGAATTTAGTTACAAAGGCGTTAATCTGTCTTTTTTAATAGATGGTAAATGGGGCGGGAAAATTTTCTCTGCTACTGATTATTACGGTTATGTTTTCGGTTTACATCAGGCCACACTCGAAAATCGTGATCAATTGGGTATTAATGCGGCAAATTACTACGGCACTTATGCGAATAATGTTTCAAAACAATTCGTACAGGATGCAAGCTTCATTAAATTCCGCCAGGTAATTCTTGGTTATAATTTCCCGGCTAAAATGTTTAATAACAAAATTAAAGGCTTAAACGTAAGTTTTGTTGGGCGTAACTTATTTATCCTGATGAAAAGAACGGATAACATTGATCCGGAATCGAGTTATAATGCTACTATTCCAGGGATGGAGTTGGGTGGTGTTCCGCCAGTACGCACCTATGGTTTAAATTTAAGTGTTAAGTTATAATCCTTTAAAAGAATTGAAAATGAAAACGATCATAAAATTATACGTACCACTTTTATTATCAGGCCTAGCACTCATAACAGGTTGTACTAAAAACTTTGAAAAAATTAATACCGATCCACTATCGGTTAATCAGGAACAATATAATCCCAACTATCTATTATCAACCGCTCAGTTAAATTACACAGGGAGTGTCGATTTCGCGTATGAAACCTGGCGTGGCAACTTGATCTATGCATCTACCATGATGCAAGGCATGTCATCCGTAATCGGCTATTGGGCTGGTGATAAATACATGTTAAACGAAGGATATACTGCGGCTTACTGGGAAAAAGCTTATCCTGATCAGGTTAAATATGCAGCAGATTTAGTAGAGTTTACAAAAGGCAAAGCACAGTATAATAATGTACACCAAATTGGAAGAATCTGGAAAGCTTTGATTTTTCAACGCCTGACGGATTTATATGGCGACGTTCCATACTTTGATGCAGGAAAAGGTTATTATACCGGAAATCTTTATCCCAAATACGATGCGCAGCAAGCCATTTATACTGATTTGTTGAAAGAAGTAGATGAAGCCGGAACTGCGCTAACCGCTGGCGGCGATGCTGTAACTGGTGATTTAGTTTATGGTGGCGATGTGAATAAATGGAAACGTTTTGCAGCAAGTTTAATGTTGCGCATGGCGATGCGTTTAACAAAAGCTGATGCCACTCTAGCACAAAGTTACATTACCAAAGCAGTTGGAAAAACCATGACTGGCGATGCTGATAACGCATTATTCAAACATGATGCAAACGGTGGTAGGGTGACGCAGAACAGAGCTGCACAGGTTTTATTAGGCGATGGTGGTCAGGAGAATTATTACACCAGATGGAGCAATACATTTATTAATTATTTAAAAACAAATAACGATCCTCGTTTAAGTAAAGTAGCAGTAACAAAGTTATACTTAACTGATGTAACAAAAGCTCAAAATCCTGCGTTCATAACTACTGCAGCTGTACAAAAGGGAATGCCAAATGGAAAAGATTTAAGTGGCATTGCAGGACGAGATGTTCGTCAGGATGCTTCTTATACAGATTTTACCGATTACTCTTCACCAAATCCGGGAATGTTGAAAAGGGATGGCAATACCATTATTTTAACTTATGCAGAAACCGAATTGCTTTGGGCAGAGGCTGCGCAACGTTTCAATATTGGAGGTTCGGCAGCAACACATTACAATGCCGGGGTAACTGCTGCAATGACCTATCTTTCTCAGTTTGATCCGAGTATGGCAGTAAGTGCTGGTGATGCCGCTGTCTACCTGGCTGCTCACCCATACGTTGCCGCTAATGGTTTAGAAATGATTTCTACTCAATACTGGGCGCATACCATTACCATGTTGGATTTTTACGAAACCTGGTCGAACTGGAGAAGAACCGGTTTGCCGGCATTGGTGCCAATCGTATATCCAAATACGAATACGGGAGGCTCAATTCCACGACGATTCCCTTATCCGCTTATTGAAGGCGTTTCAAATGCAGCAAATTATAAAGCGGCATCATCTGCAGTTCCGGGTGGCGATAAATTAGTAGGAAAAGTTTGGTGGGATAAATAGAAAATAAATCCGATCCAAAAACCTGGCACTGATTTTTATCGGTGCCAGGTTTTTTTATGCGTAACATTTCTAATGTGCGTTTTGATTAGCGCCAGTTTAATTTGATATTTATGAACCAAACCCAACTTAATGAAATTTAAACTTATACTGAGCGCTATTTTGCTAACCAGTTTTCTTGGTCAGGCACAGCAAACACCAAAAAGAAATTCCTCAAAGGATGCCGCAGGTCCAACCCAGAATCCGATAAAGGAAGAGCCAAAATCAACAGGAAATGAGCGTGCCATTAAAGTAGAAAGCACGGTGATCACCAATCACTCCGTAAACGTAGATGGCAAAACCATTCCTTATAAAGCCACAACCGGCACACTCCCGGTTTGGGATGAAGATGGGAAACCAATTGCTGGCCTATTTTACACCTATTATGAAAGAAGCGATGTTTCCAATCGGGATAAAAGACCTTTGGTCATTTCCTTTAACGGCGGACCCGGCTCTGCTTCTGTTTGGATGCACATTGCCTACACTGGTCCGGTAGTGTTGAATATTGATGATGAAGGATATCCGGTTCAGCCTTACGGTTACAAAGAGAATCCATATTCTATTTTAGATGTAGCAGATATCGTTTACATCGATCCGGTAAATACAGGTTATTCACGAGCTGTAAGCAAAGATATTCCAACCAACAAATTTTTCGGTGTTCGGGCAGATATTAAGTATTTAGCCGAGTGGATTAACACTTTCGTAACGCGAAATAACCGCTGGGCGTCACCAAAGTTTTTAATTGGCGAAAGCTACGGAACTACCCGTGTTTCGGGTTTGGCTTTAGAACTTCAAAATAACCAATGGATGTATTTGAACGGAGTTGTTTTAGTTTCACCAACAGAATTAGGTATTGAACGTGGTGGCCCGGTAGAAGCGGCTTTACGCTTACCTTATTTTGCGGCAACTGCCTGGTACCACAAATTGTTGCCTCAGGATTTGCAGTCGAAAGATTTAACAGCCATGTTGCCTGAAGTAGAAACTTTTACCATTAACGAGTTAATTCCAGCCATTTCTCAAGGCGGAATGTTAAGCGCTGAAAAAAAGAAAGCCATTGCCGCTAAAATGGCCCGCTATTCTGGCCTAACTGAAAAAACAATCATAGATTACAACTTAAATGTGCCTACCAATTTCTTTTGGAAGGAACTGATGCGGGATAAGGGCTTCACTGTAGGACGTTTGGATTCTCGCTATCGCGGTATCGATAAAATGGGTGCTGGCGATGGTCCAGATTATAACGCAGAATTAACTTCATGGCTGCACTCTTTCACGCCGGCCATCAATATGTACATCCGAAACGAGCTTAATTACAAAACCGACCTTAAATACAATATGTTTGGCTCGGTTTATCCATGGGATCGCAGTGGCGATCAAACAGGCGATAACCTTCGCCAGGCCATGGCACAAAATCCTTATCTACATTTATTGGTGCAATCGGGTTATTATGATGGGGCTTGCGATTACTTCAACGCAAAATACAGCATGTGGCAGCTGGATGCTGCCGGCAAATTTCAGGACCGTATGAGCTGGGAAGGTTACCGCAGTGGGCACATGATGTATTTACGCAAAGAAGATTTGAAAAACTCGAACAATCACATTCGCGAGTTTATTAAAAAGGCATTGCCAAAAGCAGGAGAGGCAGCTAAGTTTTAACCTAAATTTCAGGTTAGCTGCAAAATTCTGAATCGTAGCTTTAATTTTTAGAAATAAAATTGATTTGAAGCGCAAAGACAGTACAACTATTCAAGTTGGTCCTGCTTTGCGCTTCAATCTTTTTGTCATTGTCACCGTAAGCTTGTCGATTGTTGCAACCAAAAGTATTTCCGCTGCAATCAGGGCTAAATCACTTCTGCTTTTTGCTGTAATCCGCAAATAGCAGAAAAGGCTTGTGTAATCTAAACCCGACCCGAGTGAATGCCCACGATTCTTCATCGTGGCAGTAACGGGGGCGGGGCTAAAAAGTCCGAAATGTGTTGTCATTGCTTTCCAAAATCCAAACCAAAAAAAGCATTTATGATAACAAGCCTGCAAACTAAAAATAATTACTTATTTTTGTGGTTCAATTATGCAGCAAATAAAAACTTCATTCGATTTTGAGAAACCTATTGCCGACTTAGTTCAGCAGATAGAAAAGGTTAAACAAGTTGCCGACAAAACTAAGGTAGATATGTCTGCCACGTTAGACGAGCTTGATGGCAAATTAGAAGAAACCACCAACAACTTATATAAAAACTTAACCGGATGGAATAAGGTTCAAATGAGCCGACACCCTGATCGTCCACAAACGCTTGATTACATCAGCATGATTTGTGATGATTTTATCGAGCTACATGGCGATAGAACGGTTAAAGATGATAAAGCAATTGTAGGTGGTTTTGCTACGGTAAATGGTCAAACAGTGATGGTGATCGGTCATCAAAAAGGTAAAAATACCAAAGAGCGCCAGTTTCGTAATTTTGGTATGGCTAATCCGGAAGGTTACCGCAAAGCTTTACGTTTGATGCGCCTGGCCGAAAAATTTAATAAACCGGTAATTTCGTTTATTGATACCATGGGTGCTTATCCTGGATTAGAAGCTGAAGAACGTGGGCAGGGCGAGGCAATTGCCCGTAACTTATTGGAAATGTCAGTACTTCGTGTACCAATCATTTGTGTGGTTGTTGGTGAAGGTGCATCTGGCGGTGCCTTAGGTATTGGTATTGGTGATAAGGTTTACATGTTGGAACATACCTGGTATTCTGTTATTTCTCCTGAATCTTGTTCATCAATTTTATGGAGAAGCTGGGATTTCAAAGAGAAAGCTGCAGCATGCTTAAAATTAACTTCTGATGATATGTTTGGCAACAAGCTAATCGATGGAATTATTCCTGAGCCGCTTGGTGGTGCACATCAAGACCCGGAATTGATGGGTAAAACATTAAAAGAATATATTGTGAGAGATTTGGCTGCTTTGGGCAAGCTTAAAACAGATAAAATGGTTGAACAAAGAATTGAGAAATTCTGTGAAATGGGTGTAGTAAACGAATAATCATTAATAAATAAATTTTAAGATCCCGCCTGGTTTTACCAGGCGGGATTTTTTATTTTATGGTAAATAGGTATTCGTATCTTACGATGAAATCGTGAAGCTATTAATGCGCTCGTTAGAAACGAGCGCAGGCACTATGGAGGTTTTTTTTGCAATAAATGCCCACGCTCGTTTCCAACGAGCGTGTAAAAAGCTAATCGTATTTTACGATATAACTTAAAGCTATTAACTTGCTCGATTAAAAAGAAAGTACCAATAGTAAACGTCTAATAATTCCACATCAATAACTCCACCTAGATTTGAATAATTTGATGCAGAACTAAAAATATAATGTTCTGGCTCAGCAACTATTCCGGCTCTTACAGGATTCTGATGGATGTAGTTTAGTTTCTGGTAAGTGAAATTATTCGAGGTCAGTTCAACGGCATGGTAACCATCTTGCCAAACTTTAAAATTTTCAATTCGTTCCAGGTATTTTCCCGCAAATGCAAACTTGTTTAGAATCCATTTTTTACGACTCTCATTTCCCTTTTTTATCTCTTCGATAATCGCTCGATTGGTGAATTTTTTAAAGTCTCTAATAATTTCAAATAATTTATTCTTCCCATTGGATGAAGCAATCAGATGAATGTGATTGGTCATTAAGCAAAAAGCAAATAACCTCAATCCCTTAGCTGACTGGCAGTATTTTAGAGAATTTACCACAATTTCCTTATAAGATTGTCGTGTAAAAATATCCACCCAATCAACTATTGTAAAAGTTAAAAAATAAATTCCGTCAGGATCTCGAGCGGTATATTGATCAGACATATATTAAAGCTAAATATATTTAATATAAAATCATAAGCTACTCATAAGATTTATATGAAATAGATACCCACGCTCGTTGCTAGCGAGCATGTAAATACTTAATCTTATTTCACGATGAAATCGTGAAGTTATTAATGCGCTCGTTAGAAACGAGCGCAAGCATCGGGTCTTCTTACGATTAAAAATGCGCACGCAAAATGCCCACGCTCGTTTCTAACGAGCGTGTAAAAAGCTAATCGTATTTTACGATAGAATCGGTAAGCTACTATTGTGCTTGTTAGAAACTAGCGCAATCATCAATAGGTGTTCGTACCTTACGATGGAATCGTAAAGCTATTAATGCGCTCGTTAGAAACGAGCGCAGGCATTGGTTCTTATTTTACGGTTAAATGCGCACGCTTAAAAATGCCCACGCTCGTTTCTAACGAGCGTGTAAAAAACTATCGTATTTTACGATAGAATCGGTAA
>NZ_AJLG01000217.1 GCF_000258495.1 Pedobacter agri PB92 | reverse complement strand
ACGTACACACTATTAGAACATTATCGTAAAATTAGATTTCGCATGATGATAAACTACCGGTTATAATTGTATCGGTAATGATTGATGGTGTATTGATTTCAATAATTCTTAAATTTAATCCTCCATCTACGGCTATGAAACCGCATTGACATACTTGGAGGTCATATTGGCTATGGCTAGTTAGTATATTTCCGCAATTATTGCACATTGCCTGATTTGCTTTTAGATTTATCATTCCTACGTGGATTTTTATCGTATCAAATATATGATACGTGTGCGTTTTATGCAATCTCTAAAAACCTTTTTAGCATATTGCAACTGTAAGGACATTCATTGCTAAATAATAGAAATCAGCGGTTGAAATATTATAATTAAAATAGCTAAGGTTTTTATTAATAATCTCAAATCTTCGTTTTTTGAGACAGTCTTCGACTTGTGATAGTCGGATAAAGACGCCTAATTTCTGTCGTTCGATTATTTGCCTATTAAAGATTCAATTGATTAATAGGTGTTATAGACAAGGTTGAACTCCCCTTCAGAAATATCTGCAACCACTTTGGTATTATTATCCACCGCCTTAAAAGAAAACGTTCCCCTTACTCTTTTAGTTTTTTTGTCCAGCGTTAGGATTTGTAGTTTTCCGGTATATCCTAATTGGGAGGTACATTTTATGTTTTTACTTTTATCCTCGTACTCAGCTGTATTTTTAATCCCATTTAGTATATGACTTCCGGGTCGTACTTCGTTTTCTAAAAAAATGGCAAACGAAATTGTCTGTCTAGTCCCTTCCTGATATGCCGAAACAAAGAAAGTTTTTCCTTCATCAATCAGATGCACCTCAGCGTCGTGACCATATTTAAGGTCAGAATTCCGGGGTCTCCAAAGCTCCCCATTTACTTTACATTTGAAATTATTGGTTACCTCATCTTTCTTACAGCTGCTAGCCAGTATCGTGACCAATAACACGAACATAATCCAAAATTTTATCATATCGAGCATCAAATTAAAGCAGTTCCAGTTTCTTAGAAGCAATGTCAGCAATCACACAAGCTAAATATCATAATTAACGATTAATTTACTCAGTGAATAATCTTTTATGAATAACATAACTCTAATTAATTTAGAACATTAATTTTCACCGTTGAGCTTGCATCTCAAGCATTTTTAGTTAAAAATAATTAGTAAATAAAGTTAACAGAATAAATATACAAAAGATAAAAAGTGCGAATCCTTTTCTTCAACTATCAAGCCTACTAAAGTTTTTTGATAAAACTCGCAGCCGGAAATTCTGGAAATTTGGGCAAAGACTGAAAATGTCCTTATCAACTCTAAACTAGAACTGCTGAACGCCTGGCACTATCTTTACTGATTTTTCTCTTTGCCGTAAATTGTGCAAGTAAAATTACATTTGAAAGAAATATATACAATAGGGCTGAATACATTCAATTCTTTAAAACAGACTCGATGTTGTGTTCCCAATCCTTAAGATATCAAGAAGAATAGTTATCGTCCATGTTAGAATAGTTTTATATGAAAAATGCGAGAACTTTTTTGTCTTTAAAAACGGTGGTATTATGAGATTCATAAATCTGTCTACAACCAAATAAAGTTCACAAGCCTTAGTTTCCCAAAAACTTGTATCACAAAACAAAGTTTATTAAATTCACAAAGAAAGGTTTTAGTGATACAATAATGAAGATCGGATACGCCAGGGTTTCTACGAAAGAACAAAATTGAAGTTTGCAAATTGAAGCACTCGAAAAAGCGGGATGTGAGATTATTTTCAGAGAAACAATTTCTGGAGCAACTAAGGTTCGCCCGGAACTTGATAAAATGATTGGTCAGTTTCGAAAAGGTGATGAATTGGTTGTCTGGAAATTGGACCGTTTGGGAAGAAGCTTGAAACATATAATTGATTTAGTTTTAAGATTAAGTGAAGATGGCATTATTATCAAAGGTTTAACCGATGGAGTTGATACTTCAACAATTAATGGTCGCCTTTTTTTAAATATCATGGCTTCATTAGCTGAATATGAAAGGGAATTAATCAGAGAAAGAACAAAAGCTGGCTTAGAATCCGCGAGGGCTAGAGGTCGTACGGGAGGTAGGCCGAAAGGTTTTACCAAAGACACGATTTCCAAATTGTTGGTTATGCGCTCAGTGTATAAAGATTTCGATAAAACTCCTGAAGAAATTTATAAAGGACTACAATTAACAAGAGCAACGTTCTACCGCTATTCAAAGATCCTCGACACTTATAATAATGAGGAAATAAAAAACATGCAGAAGAAATAAAAAACCAAGCGTTAGCTGATGCAAATATTAATTAGGAAATTCAGGAATAAAAATCAAGTGTTGGTAGAATGTTGTATTTAATGTACTTTAGACGAGCAATTTAAGTTATGCCAGTACAGATATATATTGTTCTAATCCTCACATTTGTTATAAATCTCATAACAACTCTTTCGTATTCAGTTAGGATTGTTGGTATCCGCACAAGTAGAGTTGCAATATCTTTTGCTTTGTTTAACATTCTGGTTTTAGTTTCAAGAACTGCGAATGGATTTCAAGCTCCTCTTTTAGCGAAAACTGTTGAAAATGATTTGAAGATAGGAGTAACTAGCAACATTGGAGCTTTCCGCCTAATAATATTTTCTTGCTCTGTAGCCACAGTGGTTGGTACACTATTGATCCCCACCTTTCAACGAGTATTATCTAAAGCCGTAATAAATTTCAGTATTCATAAATCCATGGGAAAGCTATTAATTCATGGCTTCTCGAAGTCAGGGATCTTATATTTTAAGGATAGCATCACATTTCCAAGGAGAGAAAATATTTCTGACATTAAATTAGGTAACGAATTTCCGTTAAGAATTTTCATTTTAAATATTTTTGCTGTTGCAATTCTGACTGTGGGAGTTTTATCCGCTGTTTATGCTTCCTATTTGAACCCTGAATACAGAACTACAGCCAGTAATTTGTCCGCATTTATTAATGGCTTTGCTACCATAATAATGTTTGCTTTTATAGATCCACATCTATCTGTAATGACTGACGACGTCATGCTAGGAAAATGTTCAGAGGCGACTTTTAGAAAATATATTGTTTATATGACTATCGCTAGACTAATTGGAACGTTGGTAGCTCAACTTTTATTTTTACCGGTTGCAGAAGTTCTAGCGTTGGCCGCATCTACCGTGTAATCTAGATCTAACCTGAAAATTCAATTTAATAATAGGAAATGATCGTCCTACAAAACGAACCTTTTTTATTTTTGAAGCATAGAAATCAAATAGATTTACTTCATATCTTCGTAATAAGGGAAGTATTTAAGTGAAATATTTAAGAATGAATTATGCAGTAATTTCTTAATGTTTTTAACTGGAAATTAACAAAAATTTAATATAAATTAATTGCTCACATGAAAAAACTAGATCTATTGGAACTAGAGTTCGAAATGGACGTGATTTTAAATGATTATTTATCAACTATTAAAGGAGGAGGGGGTGAAGGTCCTGGTGATGATTGGCTAAACTTCGGTGGATACGGAAACCCGATGCACCCAATTGAATTAGACACGGTATCCATTTCTCCATCTAAGCCGGGATTCACAGATCATGTTCTTTACCAAGCCCTCTCATGGGCTGATGCTTCAATAGGGTTATCTTTTAGTGCAAGCGAAGCCTCGGCGGTTTACATGGGCACCGCAATGCCCGGTTGGTTTTCGGCAGCTAGCGAAGGCATGGCCTGGGTAGGAGTCTTAGATAACGCTTCACAATTTATCGATCATCCGAACTGGCAGGATGCCGCGCAAATGATGATAGGTGCTACACTCATCGTCGTTGCTGGTCCAGAGTTGATGCTAATTGGGTCTGCTGGATTATTTATCTGGGAAATTATAGAGTAATCGATGTTAATTGACATATACTTTTTTATATTTTATAAATATTTCTCTCATCCTAGATTTAAGAATAGAGTCAAGGCGATCAATAGGGCTTCACTTTTGGTTGCGCTGACTCTGGTTTCTATCATTAACATTATTGGCTTGTTGTTACAGCATTTTACCTCTGTTTGCTTGTACGGGGGTATTACCGGTAGAATCGTTGGTGGATTGATTGGTATTGTAACATTGGCACTCGTTTATTTATATTTCAGCAGGGGCAACTATGGTGAAACAATAGCTGAAAGACTTAATGGGAAACACTATGATACACCGTTGAACAAATGGTTATGTTGGTCCTTTTTTTTGCTCAGCTTTTTTGGGTTGCTTTTATTAGCAATGTATTTCAAAAATGTGACTTTCAGCACGATGCCCCTGAAATAATCCGTTTTCATGGCGTCGCTAAACAAACTGCAATTTACGTTCACGAGAAATCTAAATAAACTGTTAACGGTTTGTTTCTCTAGTGGGTTTGAGGTGACCATGGGAGAAGTATTTAGAACAGAACTTCAACAACAAGTATATTTTAAACTATGTAAAACAAAAACATTAGATTCTTATCATCTCAAAAGACTTGCTGTGGATTTACACTTGTTTAAAGACAATATTTTTTTAAGCGAGAACTCTGCCTACGAATTTCTGGCAGAGTATTGGGGAAAGTTGGATCCTCGAAACTTCGCTGGTTATTATTGGGGATGGGATGCAATGCATTTTGAAATGAGAGAATATGAGAGATCGGACAGGCGTTAATCACAAAAAAAGAGGTAACAGTTTGCCTAACATCGTGTGGCAGACCCGATCTTTTAAACAAAACGCTATCTACTTTTTATAGATACAATACCTATCCTATAAAAACAACCATTGTAATTGATGATTCTGTATTTAAAGACTCGCATAATGATAACTTAAAAACACATTAAATGAAAAAAACATCATTGGCAATTTTAGCAATAATTTTTCTCGAACTGAATGCAAACGCTCAGACAGAAGGCGCGGTCAATAAGCTTAGCATAGGTGCAGACATTGCATTGCCAACAACAGAGGGAAGCAAGAATATTCTGTTGGCCGGTGGATCAGCATATTACGAAGATCCCATAGCAAAGTCATTTAACTTAACAGGCTCACTAGGTTACCTAAGTATGTTTTCTACAGAAAAAAATGTATCCGGGAGTTTGGGTTTTTCGTCCATTAAGCTGGGTGGCAAATATTATTTCGGTAAGAATTATTATGGCGCTTTACAAGCGGGTGTTACCTTACAAAGGGAAGGTGGAGTTAGCTATTTTGCCTATTCACCTGGCCTGGGAGCATCCTTTTCTGTGAGCAGCAAATCCAGTCTGGATTTCGCCCTTCGTTATGAAAACTGGTCTAGGGACGGTAGTTCGCTGGGATTAATAGGGCTTCGTATCGCTTACGCATTTGGCCTGTAAAAAGCTCGATTGTAATTACATGGGGCTTTAAGCATTTTAAGATTGTTTTATTTAAAGTGCTATTGCACAGTCTTCTGTAAACTGCAAAAATCCTGGATTAAGTTGTTGATCAGCTCCCTAACTGAATGGTAGTATTCCCTTATTAGTAATTCTAAATTACGGTAGCAAAAATCTTCATCGAGCGGATGTTCAACATTTTCGACAATTCGAAGCTCTAGTTAATGGCAAAGCGCAATCTAGAGTTCGCGCAGGCATTAAAAAAACTTAAATCAGGACAATACATTTGCATTCTATTATTTCAAGCAATACGTTTACTTTAGGATATAATCGCTTAAATTACCAACGCCCTCAAAGATAAATGTTGTGGGCGTTAATACTGATCATAGCATCTCCTAAAACGAAGGTATCGATGCGTAGTGCTTATTTTTCTTTTAGTTGTACGTACATACTCAACAATTGAGGCAAAGAACTTTATTTTCTACACACCTAGCGTAAAGTGATCGTTTTCCTGAACAGTGTTTGAATATTTAAATAAAGCTTTTGAAGGTTCAAACTTAAAAAAGTCAACCCGAATAGGAATTAGTAAAAGCTTGAAATCTTGTGATTATAACCATATATTACAATCACAAGAATCAAACTTTAAGTTAACTTTTTGAAAGATTTCCCTTGCAGTTCACTATCTACTGAATCCAAAATTTGAATTATATCTAGATAAGTATTGTAAATTAGTTAGCCATATATTGTGTATTTCGGTGAAAGTGACCCCTCTGTTTCGGGCCAAACTGGCCACTAATTATTACCGGATGATGCACATCTAAGTTCCTTTCCCTCTGAACAAATATACACTTCGGATCCAAATCCATTTTCCTCAGTACTTTTCGTTTTAATCCATCTTACTGCCGGATTTATCCTCAATTCAGACCTTTCTAGCGATCAAAATCCATTCGCAGGTACTAGAACGCGCAAAAAAACGCCATACCCCCTTCAAAGCAGCGAAGTGACCGTAGTCCATCCCAAATAGTAGATATGCTACCAGGAGCCTTTATTTTATGCAGAAATTGAAAAATTATTCCCGAAAGCCAGTTGCGAAGAAAGCTGATCGAAAGATCAGAACGGCCAGTTTGCCCCGAAACAGGTGGTCACTTTAAAGCGAAATGGGGTGACAGTTTAAATGCGGAACGGCTGGCCATTTTTGCCGAAATGCCCAAGAACTTGTCACGTCCTGATTTTACTTGTCGTTTTTGAGTTATAATACTAGAACTAGTTTACATCTTCTGAGTAGTAATACTGGAATTAGTTTACACCAATTTTGTGTTAATTCTGATATTACTTTACAAGAGTACAATTTGTAATTTGTTAATAAAAGAATTGCGGTGCATTTTTTCTGATTGTATTTTCAGACGGTCTTCAGGGGCTCTTCTTGCATTCCCTTTTTTTTATAAGGGTAGTGTTTCCAACGCTTGCTTATTTCGCCAGACAT
>NZ_AJLG01000216.1 GCF_000258495.1 Pedobacter agri PB92 | reverse complement strand
ACACTATTACCTGAATCACATTGAATCCTTTTTGCTTTCTGTCTTCGAGATAGGTATTGGTTTCTTCGCGGTTAAGTCTACTAAACAATAACCATCCTGTATCACCTAACCAGAAAAAAGCTTTCCATCTCCTGTGGTAAAATATCTTCCATTTTCAGAAACTAAAAGACTTTTATCACCGAAATGAGGTTTATCCTTGCAACCGAAAATGGTTAAACACAAAAATGCTAAAAGGTAAAATGCAGATTTTAAAGTCATATTTTATATTTTGTTAATGAAGATTAATTCATCACCAGTACCCACTTTGTTTATTTTCGCAATAGCACTACCATTAACTTTTTCTTCTTTAATGATGGCCCCGGTTTTACTATTTAATATTTTTACATTGAATTTCCCGGCAGTTTTGGTTAAATCTACACTGATGGCTTCTGCCGATGCATTGTAAAAAAGATAGGCTTTCCCTGCATTCTCCAAACCGTATTGTTGTTTGTTTTTACCTATCGGGATGATGGGTTTCAGCGTTGAAATTGCATTTGATAGGGTTTTATCAAGATTTTGAACATTTGATAAAGAACCTCCAGCCATTAAAACAGCCCAGCCAAAAACATCGAAATTATCGCCGGAATAAATCACAGCTTTTTCTGGAAATTTAGTTTTGTATTCGGAAACCGCGTGATAAACCTCTTCGAAAGAAGTTTTCTTCGGCTTAAGCAAACGAGCATGCTGGCGTGGCGCTAAATTTTGTCCACCTTGTGGCGCATATGCTGTTCCATCAGCTTGGTAATGCCAGTATCTAATGTCAATTAAATCAATTACATCAGCTCTCTGTTTATCTGCTAAAATTGCATCCTGAACATCTTTGGTAACACTCAAACCAATAATCGGACGTTTGCCGGTTTCCTTTTCCCATTCTTTAATGGTATCAAGCCAAAATTGAACGAAGTGTAACGGACCAGTAAATTCGGCACCAATCAGTTGAATCACACCAGAGTTTCCATCAAAATTTTCTAAACATTTTCTGATGTAAGCCCTGTGTATCGCTTTGCGATTTTCGTTGCTGATATCGTAAAATTGCTCAGCCATAAAAATGCGTTTATCGCCAGCATAAGGTACAGGTTCTGGGAAGCCTGTATTATTGATGTTATTTGCTGTACGCCATGGGAAATCGGCGTAATGCGCTCCAGCCTCAATGATATTGTGTTGGAAATAATTCTGATGAATTAGCACCAAACTTTTTTGGTCGGCCAGGTTTGCGAATTGTTTCAACCTATCCCAATACCAAAGGTTATATTTCGTGATGTCATATTTACTCAGCCCATCCCATGCTTTATCTTGTCCGCTACGGGCAAAAGGCAGCTCGTAAAATGGTGCCCAAACTTCGCCATCCATTCTGCGGATACGCTCATGGTCATCTCGTCTTCTATCATACCAAAGGCCATAATTATGGTCTAGAACTTTAACTGAACCATTTTTCATAGAATCAGTTATCTCTTCTAAATCATCAGTTAAGCCATTCCCTTCACGGCCAGGTACAAAACGGGTTACATGAAATTTAGTTTTCTTTAAACCATGGGGACGAGCACTTCCATTCCACCATGGTACATCCTGACGATTACCAACAACGATTTCATTACCTCGAACCAGCCAGCCGTTTTTAATGGTCATTGCATCGGCTTTTGCTGGCTGAGTAACTTTGTCCAACCCAATTTTATCGATGCTTTTAGCTTGATTTACGTTTAGAGAAACTTTGTTCCTTTGTGATGCTGCATCTATGTATTCTGCAACAGTTAACGCTGGTTTGACAGCAAGTTTTGTTAGTTTCTGGGCAACATCAACAGGTGGACTACTTGAAGCTTCAGTTTCTACAGGTAAAACAAAAGCTCTGGAATCAATTTCATTTCCGACTCTATCTTTCAGTTGTGCGTAATATAAACTACGTGGCTGAATTTGCTCGTTCGACATATCCCAATAACCGTTTCCTGAAAATTGCGCCCAGGTTCCGAAAGCCCAGTTTTGCGCTGTTGGTGGCTGTGGATTATCGACTCTTGCAGCGCTACATTGCCAGAAAACACTGTTCGCAGCACTCCAACCCGCTCCTTGTCCATCCTGACCACGGTTTAAATAACTTAAGGCATTTCCATCGATGTTTACGATATCAAACAACACACCGGATGCCCAGCTATCAATTGTACCGCTGAAACTGAATGGCAAATAGGATTGACATTGCACAAAAACATTTGGTCCGGGAGTGCAGAAACCCACTGCAAAATCATGGTAACCATATTCCGAATACAATCGTTGAAAAAGTGTTTGTTGCCCTGTAGTGTAAAAAGTATTGCGGCGTTCACCTCCGATTTCGGAAATTGGTGCCAAGGATTTACAATCTTCAACAGTAATTCTTTTTGCTGTTTCCAGTACATTTACCGCAGAACCTGCAAAATGCTCAAAAACAACCTGACGAACCCAGGCATCTTCTATATTTTCTAAAGAAATGGCCGTCCAGCGGTGGTATTCATCTTTAATATTTTCTTTATGATAATCTGATTCAAGTTTTAGATTTTCTACACCAGAATTCGAAATTCTTCCATCCCATTGGTATTTTGATATTGTTGCGCCACCAAATTTAGCATCTAAAGCAGTGGTAATCGGTGCATCAAAAGTAATTGTCGAACCGCTTATTGCCGTTATCTTTCTATCCCAATGAATATCCCTGGTTCCAGGTTTCCAACCTAAAGCACTTTCACCCCCACCGAATTCAACTGTTTTAAGGGTTTCAATCCATTCTTTAGTTGATGGACGATTAATGATAATTTTGTCCCCAACCTTGAAGCCACTAGTATTTGATAAGTTTATTTTAATCGAATTTACCGGAACATAAGAATCACTGATGGCGATGGGAGTTTCTTCAACCTTATTATTTTTACCCAAAATTCGGATAACTCCTATCCGATCTAAACCCGTTGCAAAAATCTTAGTACCGTTTTCGCCCATTCCACTACCGCGAAGTACAACACCCGAAGCAGAAATTTTCAACGTCCCTGCAACTTCATAAGTTCCCTTTTCTAATAAAACCGCACCACGTAAGCCATCCTTTCCAACGGGTAATTTCGAAACATAATTAATGGCCGATTGAATCCTTAGTGTGGCATCTCCCTTTGAAACCGGAACAACTACTTTAATTGTCGCATCTGGAATGGCTTTTTCTCCAGCCATATATCCTGCATAAGAAAAATCAGGAATACGGTTTCCTTGCTCATCGGCTGTATAAGCCAGCTTACCATCCTTACCTTTAAAAATTGGTTTTGGTGGCTCTACTGGCTTTGATTTTTGAGCATAAGAAAAGTTTGCAACCAGTAGCACAATTATCAGGAGTGATAAGCTTTTTAGTTGTTTTACTTTTGATATATGGTTAGTACTTGGCATTATTATTTTGTTTTTGTGAGCAGGGTTATGGAGTTATACCTGTCATGCTGAGTTACGAAGCATCTGCAAACTATTAGCACTTTCTTTGCATATTTACTTTCTTCTCTAGTGGTGATTTTGAGCATTTCATATCCATCACTTAGCGATTCTTCGTTCCTCAAAATCGCAAATTTTATTATTTTTCAACTATTTCATCATTCAAAAATTTCCAATTAAGATTCTCTATTTCAATCAATTCATTTTTTCTTTTTCTTGTCCAACCTTTAATTTCTTTTTCTCATTCGATAGCATGTTCAATGAATTGATACCTCTCGAAAAATATTAAATAATGGCAGTTGTATTTAAATGTAAAAGCAAATTTATTATCCTTATTTTCTATGTGCTGCTTAAGTCTAATCTCTAAATCATTTGTTACACCAGTGTACAAAACCGTTTTATTTTTATTGGTTAAGATGTAAACAAAATAATTATTACTCATTGCTTTATTGTGGTTTGGTTTTTATCGCTTGTAGATTCTTCGCTGTAATCACAATGACAAATTCTTACTGTCATACTGAGGAACGAAGCATCCCTCACCTATTATTTAACATTCCTGCTCATTCATTTCCGTTGTAGGCAGTAGTGTGTTGTTAAAGTTTCGTTTTCATCGATTGCAGATTCTTCGCTGTGCTCAGAATGACAAAATCCTTTGCAATGACGAACTGGTTAAGCAATGTGCTTAGTATTTCAGCTTTAGCCTTTCAGCTTTTCACTTTCAACCTTTAACTTTCAACCTTTCACTTTCAGCTCTTTGAAGGTCTGACTTTACTCACATCCACTAAGCTATTCAAATAAACTTCGATATTGGCATAACCAGATTTCGAAATTTTGGCAGCATCTTTTGCATCTTTTGGGTTCAAACCATTTTTTATTTCCCAGGCATCAGGAATACCATCATTGTCAGTATCTACATAAGGCTTTCCCTTATATTCCGGGTAACCACCCACCTGAGCAATATCTGAAATAATGCCATGTTTATAAGAATCAGCTGGTAAGCGACGCTTTACGTAATTCTGTGGAGCAGGTAATTTCCCGTCTTCAATATGTTCAATTTTACCAGTAGCAACCTGTTTAACGATACGCTGATCAACAGCATCGCGAACGGGTAATGATGCACCCGCATTTGCAAGCACATAATCGTATGCTTTTTTGGTATCGATGATTGAAATTCTCGCCATTGGTAAAGGCTTATCTGTACGGATAGAATCCAGTAACTTCTGCTTGTCGCGTTTACTTTCCGGCTGAACACCGCCATCCCAATTATTTTTCGTTACTTTCTCGTTCCCCTCCACGATGTTCCCGGTTACGTAAGCACGACCGAATTCATTTGAATATCTTTTATCTCTTCCAGATTCTGGTTTTAAAATTCGGTACGAAATCGGCTCACCAGCCGGAGTAATTGGCCCGGGTTTGTAATAATTGTTTACGAAACTATAAAAGGATGCATTATCACCACCATCAGCACTCCTGTTCCACCAGTTAAAAACTACATTATTTGCAAAACCAAAATCGCCATACATGCCCACTGATGGATTTCTGGCAATGTTCGAGGCCCAAAGGTTACGCATGAAAGTAGAATTTAATCCACCAATGGTACTTCCGAAGGCATGGTTATAGGTATCTAAAGCTTCAGAAAAAATAGAGTTTTGGATGGTTACGTTTACTGTTGGTAATTTTTCGGGCTTAGAACCATCTTTTTTATCGTAAACATGGCGATAAATCGACATATTTTCATCCAGTCCCCAGCTTGCGGAAACGTGGTCGATAATAATATTTCCTACCGGATTGCCACCAATGGCATCATCTCTACGTGTCACATCAGTAGCGCCACGACGGAAGCGCATGTAACGAATCACCACATCGTGGGTATCAATCCAGATGGATTCGCCTGCAATACAAACGCCATCACCTGGTGCACTTTGACCTGCAATGGTAATGTATGGCGCACGAATACTCAATGGAGATTTTAAACGAATAATTCCGGCAACATTGAAAACAACAATTCTTGCTCCACCCTGTTCACAAGCTTCACGCAAGGTTCCCTTGCCAGAATCTTCCAAACTGGTTACCACATAAACTTTACCGCCACGTCCGCCAAAAGAATAAGCTCCGCCACCTTCAGCACCCGGAAAGGCCACCATTTTTGATTGTGGTAAATCACTCGGTTTTGCTGCCCAAGGAATATAAGGTTTACCCGCTTTAGCCTCGGCATCAATGATTGGCTTCACTTTCAAAAATTGTTGGTCTGCTCTGCTTCCAAGCTTTGCCATTAATGAGTCAGCCTTTTTTTCCATTGCCTCAGGGATCACAGGATATTGCGCAAATGCAACATTTCCAATTCCACAAAGCGCAATAATGCCTAAAAATGAATTCCAGTTACGCATATTAGTTAGGTTTTACAGTTGAAACGGAAACTACACTGTTTAAATAGTTTTCGATATTCGAATAACCATTTTTAGTGATTTTTGCTGCATCGGATGCATCTTTTGGGTTCAAACCATTTTTCAACTCATAAGCATCAGGCATACCATCGTTATCTGAATCTTTGTAAGGCGTTCCTTTATAATCCGGATAACCACCTACCTGAGAAACTTCTGTAATAATGCCTTGCTTGTATGAATCTCCAGGTAATCTGCGATGTTCAAATTGAAACGCTGATGGTTTAGCATCAGGGTGAACTTCAATGATTCCAGTTCTTACCTGTTTAACTATTCTTGTGTCAACAGGGTCTCTTTTTGGCAAAGTTGCGCCTACGTTGGTCAACACATATTCTTTAGCTTGAAGTGTAGGAATGATAGATATTTTTGGCATCGGAAAAGGTTTCTTTGCTCTCATTGCTGCAAAATATGGCGATGCTTGCTCGAAACTCATCAAGCTTCCTTTTTTATCCTCAATTTGTACACCACCGTTCCAGTTATCTTTGGTTACTTTATCATTACCTTCAATAATATTTCCATCTACATAAGCTCTTCCGAAAACAACATAAGGCAATTTACTACGGCCAGACTCGGGTTTTAAAATACGGTAAGAAATTGGGTCTTTAAGCTCAGTAACTGGTCCCGGTTTATAATAGTTATTGATAATATTATACTGTGCGGTATAATCACCTCCATCAGTAGAACGATTATTCCAATTGAAAACTACGTTATTTGCAAAATTAAAAATACCATTCCAGCCGATTGATGGATTACGAGCACCGTTATCTGCCCAAAGGTTACGAACAAAAGCACAGTTTTCGCCACCCAATGTAGAGCCAAAAGCATGGTTCCAATAATCCAAAGCTTCAGAGAAAATAGAATTTTGAATGGTGATGTTTACTGTTCCTAATTTATCTTCGATTTTGCCGGTACTATCATTGTACATGTGGCGATACATCGACATGTTTTAGTGTGTACGT
>NZ_AJLG01000215.1 GCF_000258495.1 Pedobacter agri PB92 | reverse complement strand
GGTGTGTTTGGTGCTACGTTCACAGCACCTGTTGCAGGATCTAAAGTTACACCTGTATTCGTTGTAGAAACCTGTGTAAGTGTCAGTTCTGTTAAATTGGCTGGCGCACCATTATAAGTATCGTTTGCCAATACGTTTGGTACAGCGGTACCACCAGTGAAACCATTTGCAGAACCTGAATCACCGTTAGCCACGATCGCAATAGGATCTACTGTTACCGTAACGTTCGCAGTTTTAGCCTGACCAGGGTTCAGTTTATCTTCGATCTGGTAAACAACAGTGTAAGTTCCTGCAGGCGTGTTCGCCGCAACGTTTACTTTTCCGGTTGCCGGATCTAAAGTCACTTTAGCATCCGTTGTTGAAACCTGGGTTAAGGTTACGTTCGTCAATGTTGCTGGCGCACCGTTGTAGGTGTCATTCGCCAATACATCCGCAACTGCAGTACCACCAATAAAGCCATTTGCAGAACCTGTATCGTTAGTTGCAACCAAAGCAGGTGCACCAACAGTTACCGTTACAGAAGCTTGTTTGGTTTGGCCAGGGTTTAGTTTATCTTCAATTTGATAAACCAAAGTATAAGTTCCGGCAGGTGTATTTGGTGCTACGTTTACTGCACCAGTTGCCGGATCTAAGCTTAAGCCTGGGTTGGTTGCCGAAACCTGTGTTAAAGTTACATTCGCCAATGTTGCCGGACTCACACCATTATAGGTATCGTTTGTCAACACATTTGGAACGGCAACTCCTCCGGTAAAGCCATTGGCTGTACCAGTATCAGTATTGGCGTTCATCACTGGTGCATCTACTGTTACGCTAACACTTGCAGTAGTTTTTTGTCCAGGGTTTAACTTATCTTCAATTTGATAAACTACTGTATAAGTCCCAGCAGGCGTGTTTGATGCTACATTAACAGCACCCGTTGCAGGGTCTAACGTTACACCCGTATTGGTTGTTGAAACCTGCGTTAACGTAACATTCGTTAAAGTTGCAGGTGCACCATTATAAGTATCATTTGTTAAAACATTAGGTACAGCTTTTCCGCCAGTAAATCCGTTAGCATTACCATTATCTGCATTAGCCACAATGGCAGGTGCATTCACAATAATGGTTGCTGTTGCATTTGAAGTTGATGTAGGATTTACTTTATCCGCGATGCGGTATTCTACGGTATAGGTTCCGGCAGGTGTAGCTGGATCTACATTTACCGCTCCGGTTGTTACATCAAATTTGATTTTCGGATTAGATGTTGAAACCAAACTTAAGTTAACCTCATTTAATGTTGCGGTCGTTCCGTTGTACGTATCATTAATTAATACATTACTCACAGCTGTGCCACCGACAAAACCATTGATCGAGCCGGAATCGTTAGTCGCCAAGATACCTGGCGCAGTAACCGTAACCGTTACGTTAGCTGTAGTTTTCTGACCAGGATTTAATTTATCTTCAATTTGATAAACTACCGTATATGTTCCGACCGGAGTTCCAGCCTCAACCAGGATTGCTCCTGTTGCCGGATCTAATTTAACCTTCGCATTGTCAGAAGAAACCTGAGTTAAGGTCACGTTGTTTAAAGTTGCAGGGTTTCCATTATAAGTATCGTTAGCCAATACATTTGGAACCGCTGTACCACCAGTGAAACCGTTGGCATTTCCATTATCGGCAGTTGCCACCATTGCAGGTGCATTTACAGTAATGGTTGCCGTGGCAGTTGTAGATTGAGATGGATTTAATTTATCCGTGATGCTATAAACAACATTGTACGTACCAGCTGGGGTGTTGGCCGCAACGTTTACTGCACCAGTAGAGGTATTTAAAGTAACGTTAGGGTTCGTTGTAGAAACCTGACTTAATGTAACATTTGTTAAAGTTGCAGGTGCACCGTTGTAAGTATCATTAGTTAATACGTTTGGAACAGCAGTGCCTCCCGTTAAACCATTTGTGGTACCCAAATCTGCGTTTGCAATAATTTGCGGCGCTGTTACCGTAACTACTGCATTGGCATTTTTCGTTTGAGCAGGATTAATCTTATCCTGAATCTGGTAAACGACAGTATAAGTTCCGGCAGGTGTATTAGCTCCAACATTTACTTTCCCGGTTGTCGGGTCTAACGTGATGTTGTTATTGGTAGTTGATACCTGGCTTAAGTTCACATTATTTAATGTAGCCGGACCGTTGTTATAAGTATCGTTAACCAATACATCAGCGATTGCAGTAGCGCCACTAAATCCGTTTGCTGTTCCGGCATCATCATTTGCCACCAATGCAGGTGCATCAACGGTAATGGTTGCCACGGCAGTTTTTGTTAATGTTGGATTTAATTTATCAGCAATTTGATAAGTAACCGAATATGATCCGCTTGGTGTGCCGGCTGCAACATTGATTGCACCTGTAGCAGGATTTAAAGTTACGTTGGCATTTGTAGTAGAAACCTGCGTTAAGGTTACCACTGCCGTGGTAGCTACATTTCCATTGTAGGTATCGTTGGCTAAAACATTATTTACAGCAACGCCACCAGCAGCGCCGTTAGCAGTACCCGCATCATTGGCAGCAATCAAATCTGGTGCATTAACGGTTATTACAGCATTTGCTGTTTTTGTTTGCGTTGGATTTAATTTATCCTGAATCTGATAAACAACAGTATAAGTTCCGGCAGGTGTACCCGAAGCTACATTTACCGCTCCTGTCGCTGGATCTAAAGTGACATTAGTATTGCCTGTGGATACCTGGCTTAAATTAACATTTGTTAAAGTAGCAGTTCCTGTATTATAATTATCGTTCGCTAAAACGTTATCGATTGCTTTACCTCCAGCAAAACCATTAACGCTACCTGCATCAGCGTTAGCGGCTAATGCAGGTGCAGTAACCGTTACAGTCACCGTTGCTGTTTTAGTTTGCGATGGAATCGGATTAACCTTATCCTGAATTTGATAAACGAGCGTATAAGTTCCGGCAGGTGTATTTGGATCTACATTTACAGCACCAGTTGCTACATCTAATTTAACTTTTGTATCAGAAGATGATATTTGAGAAAGATTTACTTCAGCTAATAAAGCCGTATTTCCGTTATACGAATCGTTAGCTAAAACATTATCTACAGCTTTGCCACCGGTAAAACCATTAATAGTGCCGCTATCATTATTGGCAACAATTGCAGGTGCAGTAACAGTAACCGTTACACTTGCCTCTTTAAATTGACCTGGATTTAATTGATCAGCAATTCTATAAACAACTACGTACGAACCTGCCGGTGTATTTGCAGCAACGTTTATCGCTCCTGTTGTTGTATTTAAGGTAACGTTAGTATTTGTAGTTGATACCTGAGTTAAAGTGACGTTTGCCACGGTAGCAGGCGCACCATTATAGGTATCGTTTGCCAACACATTTTGTACGGCAACATCACCGGTAAAACCATTAGCCGTACCGTTGTCAGCATTGGCCACAATCGCAGGAGCTGTTACAGTAACGGTTACGGTTGCATCTTTAAACTGACCTGGATTTATTTTATCAGCAATTCTATAAGTTAAAGTATAGGCGCCGGCTGCTGTACCAGGATCTACATTTACTTTACCGGTTGCAGGATCTAATTTAACTTTCGTACTTGTTGATGTTAATTGCGATAACACGACTTCATTAAGCGTAGCCGGATTCCCGTTGTAGGTATCGTTAGCCAAAACATTATCGACAGCACCGCCACCGGTAAATCCGTTAACAGCACCATTATCATCGTTTGCAACAATTGGCGCCGCAGCAACTACAACCGTTACAGTTGCTTGTTTAGATAATGTTGGATTGATTTTATCGGTGATCTGGTAAACAACAGTATAGGTTGAGGCAGGCGTACCAGGATCAACATTAACCGCACCAGTTGCCGGATCAACATTTACACGTGGATCAGAAGTAGATACGCGTGATAAAGTTACACCAGCTAAAGTTGCTGTGTTTCCGTTGTATTTATCATTAGCCAGCACATTGCTTACCGCTACCCCACCCGTGAAACTATTTGCGGCGCCATTATCAGCATTTGCAATTAATTCCGGAGCTTCAACAGTAATCACCACTTGAGCCGTTTTCTTTTCTGTCGGATTTACAAGATCAGTAATTTCGTAAACTACCGTATATGTACCTGCAGGTGTACCCGGTGTAACAGTGACTTTTCCCGTAGCTGGATCAAGCTGAACTTTTGGATCTGATGTAGAAACCTGGCGCAAGGACACCTCATTTAAGGTAGCAGTATTGCCATTATAATTATCGTTTGCCAATACATTTTCGATAGCAGTACCACCCGTTAAACCGTTAATTGATTTTGCATCATCAACAGCAACCATGGTTGGTAAACCAACAGTTACAGTAACAGATGCAGGAGAGCTTAAAGTCGGGTTCAATTTATCTACGATTTCGTAATTTAAAGTATATGTGCCCGCTTTTGTTTTTGGAGCAACAACAACATTGCCGTTAGCAGTATTTAAAGTGATCCTCGGATCTGAAGCGTTTACAAATCTTAAACTGACAGTAGTTAAGGTTGCAGGATCGCCATTGTAAGTATCATTGGTTAAAACGTTACTTACGGCTACCCCACCCGTGAAACTGTTTGCGTTTCCGGTATCATTATTGGCAGCCAATGCTGGTGCATTAACAATAACCGTAGCAACCGCCTCAGCAGTTTTGCTGGCATCCAATAAATCGACAATCCGATAACGAACATTGTAAGAACCTGCAGCTGTATTTGCCGCAACGTTTACTTTTCCTGTTGCAGGATCGATTGTTACATTATTGTTGGTGGTAGAAACCTGTTCAATTTTTACGTTGCTTAAAGTAGCTTGCTGTCCACCATTAACATTGTCATTTACCAGAACGTTATTAATAGCTGTTCCACCAGTAAAGCCGTTTGCTGAACCTGAATCGTTATTGGCAAGGATGTTTCCTGAACCAACATTCACCGTAATTTTTGCTACCGATGATTTAGTAGCATCTAACTTATCAGTAATTCTATATTCGATAACATAAGCACCCGCAGGCGTGTTTGCCGCAACATTTACTGTTCCATTGGCAACATCTAAAGTCAGCTTTCCAGGTAAGGCATTACTAACTTCGCTTATGGTTACCGAACTTGTAGTTGCAGCATTGGCAACACCGTTATAGGTATCATTAATTAAAATATTTGGAGATGCTACACCACCAGCTGTACTGGCTGTAACCGCATCGTCAACAGCTAAAATTGTTCCTGTGGTAACCGAAACAACTGCATTCGCCTGAGAAGTTTTAGTATTATCGAGTTTATCAGTAATGGTATAGCTGATGGTATAAGTACCAACAGGTGTTCCAGCTTCTACAGAGATTTGACCTGTCGTGGTATTTAAAGTAACCTTACCATTGCTGTTGTTGGTATTCTGACTGATCGTAACATTATTTACAGTAGCTGAGTTGGCAACACCGTTGTAAGTATCATTTGCTAATACATTTAAAACGTTTGCGCCTCCGTTAGCACCGTTTGTGCTTACCGCATCATTTTGCGCCAGAATAGTACCATTGATCACAGTGATTACCGCATCAGCTGTTGAAGTTTTGCTGTTGTCTAACTTATCTGTGATGGTATATTTAATGGTATAAGTACCTACCGGAGTTGCCGGGTCTACGGTAACAAATCCAGTAGCTACATCAAGTTTAACCTTACCTCCACTGTTATTTGCATTTTCAGCGATGGTTACGTTCGCTGGAGTTGCCGAATTGGCAATACCATTATAAGTATCGTTTGCTAAGATATTCAATCCCGTTGCATCACCCGTGGTACCATTTACAGTCTTCGCATCATTCTGTGCCAAGATGATACCATTCGCAACGGTTACGGTAACCGTGATTTCATCAGAAGTTACGCCATTTGAAGTAAGTTTGTATTTATAGGTGTCCGTTCCGATGTAACCAGTTACAGGAACATAGTTTACTGTTCCATCTGCGATTACACTTGTTGTACCATGAGCTGGAGGCGTAGAGATACTAACCGTGGCAGTTGCAACTGCTGCACCATCATTAACTCTTACATCGTAATTTCTTGTGGCATTGATAGAAGTACTATAACTGTCGTTTACCCCTGTTGGTTTAACTGTAACCGTTGCACTCTGACCAGTCACCGCACTGCTGCATCCATTGGCATCAGAGATATTAACTAAATTATAAGTAAATACACCAGCAGCAGCTGTAGTTTGTGTTATGGTTGCACTCGAAGTGCTGCTGTTAAGCGTGTTATTTGAACCACCGTTGATGGTATATGTGAATATAAACGGCGCTGTTCCTGTAGCAGTAAAAGTTACATTCGGATTTGTTGCGCCGATGTTAACCGTTGTCGTACCAGAAATGGTAGCAGTTGGTAATGGATTTACGGTTACCACTACACCGTTGGAAGCAGGACTTGCACAGCCATTCGTATTGGTCGTAACAACGGTATATGTTCCAGATGTAGTTGCCGTGTAAGTTTGATTGATTGCTCCGGAGATGGCACTACCACTCCTGAACCATTGATAAGTTGTTCCTGTTGTTGAGGTTAATACCACACTTCCACCAGTACAGAATGTGGTCGTTGTGCTCGCCGTTGCAGTTGCTGCAGGTAGAGCATTAATGGTAATGTTTGCAGTTGTCGTATTTGAGCATATACCGTTGCTAAAGCTATAAGTAACGGTATAGATTCCGGCAGTACTCGCACCAAGATCAATGGCGCCGGTTGATGGATTAATAATTAAACCTGTAGAAGAAGAAGTATATGTACCATTTGCAGTTCCCGTTTGTGTGACTGTTGCTGTACCGGTTGCGCAATATGGTGTGGAGCCATAGCTGATGGTTGCTGTTGGTAAAGGATTTACTGTAATGTCCCTGGTTACAGCGGTTGAACAGTTGTTG
>NZ_AJLG01000214.1 GCF_000258495.1 Pedobacter agri PB92 | reverse complement strand
GATTGTATAAACATCTTGATTTTTGGTTTGTTAATCTGGAATGAAAGAACATAAACAATTTATGCTAAAAGCTATAACCTTGTCTAAAGAAAATCTCAAAACAATGGATGGGGGGCCATTTGGCTGTGTGATCGTCAGAGATGGTAAGGTTCTCAGTGCTGAATCTAACACAGTCACACGTGACTGCGATCCCACTGCACACGCTGAGATCAATGCCATACGCGCGGCTGCGAAAAATATAGGTAAAGCGGACTTAAGCGGTTGCATCATGTATACCAGTGCAGAGCCTTGTCCAATGTGTCTAAGCGCAATTTACTGGTCTAATATCGCTGAGGTTTATTATGGAAATACCAAACGCGATGCGGAATGGGCAGGCTTCGGGGATGAATTTATTACTGTTCAATTACAGAAGAAAATTGAAGCGCAGAAAATCACGTTCTCAAGGATTTTTGCAAGTGAGGCAATTAAAGTCTTTGAAGAATGGGTTTCATCAAGTGCCGAAATGAAAGATAAAATTAAAGACGGATCGTTATAAAATTATACCTGCCTTGGGATTGTTATCTTAATTTTCGGCTAAAAAAAGGTAGATAAACAAATAATAACTATAAAGGACGTTTGGATAGATAGCGACTGTATCGGAGAGAAGATGCTAGCATATGATATTTTTCGATATAACTTTAGATGATGAGGTCCAAAACGGGTAGAGCACTCGCGTTATAAGACAATTTGTTATTTGCGAAATGGCGCATATATCTTCAAAAGTAATATAGTAATATTCAATAGGGGAGGGTTATCATCGTATTTTTAGAATTGACAATGTTTCAGTCGCTATGTATAATGTGTAGTGGAGTTGCTGCTTGTCTGGCTTTTTTAAACTGGCTTTATTTTGTTAAATAGGTTGGTAATCATTTCTTTGCGACTGTAAATGTTTTGGTTTCATACAGTAATGAATTATCAGAAATTCCTTGTACGATAATCTGGAAAGTTCCTGTAATATCACCCGTAAAAAATTTCAACTCTTTATCCTGCCCCGCCGTCACGATTTCCAAGGGTGACCATAGTAATGTTGAGCTATAGGCAGGCGCCGGCATTGACAACTCAGCTTCATCTAAACTATATTTTTCGCTGCTGTAGTTAATACCGTTAATAGTGAGAGCCGAATGCTTATTGGTTTCTAATTCGCATCCCTGGTATATCAACGGAATATTTTGAATAATTCTATTGTCGCTGACAATATGCCTCATATATGTTTTCCCTTTTTCGGGGATATATGTTTTCCAGGTATGGCCAGAAAATGGACAATTTAAGCACCAGGTTACACATAGGTAATCACCGCACCTATTTCTGCCTTCCTTTTCGGTATGTCCGGTGGGGCTGAATATATTTCCCTCCCTTTGCGCCTTGATCACAACTTCCTTCAGCATATTGGTTTTTCAAACCCTGCCAAACCTTGAACATCATTGGATACTTGAAGAATGCTTATCCCCCCCGAATGTGATTCGATCACGGTGTTTAAAGATTCGTTCAATTTGATATAGGGATTTTCAATATTGATCTGGTAGTTTTCTTTATTCGATTCGTTAACATTTAAAACGACTTTTTTACCCTGTTCAATACGCAGGTCTTGATGTGTCAAAATAAACTTTCCCGAATTGTCAGTCTCTATCACTGAATAATTATTGCCCCGCAAAACCGATAGTTTAACCGCCCGTTTTAATTTTTTGCCAAAACGTGTCACCTTGCCTTTAAATTCAGCTGAAGTGTAGCTCGATGAACCGGGGTCTGATGTTTTTAACATGTCTGTCCAGCTATATTTTCTCCAGCCTTTAACCAACAAAATGTCTTCAATATATGAAATATTCCTAAAGTCTCTTCCTGAATGGTCAGTAGGCATATCGCCAAGTTCATCTGATAGATAGTGAAAGCTTTGAATATCCTGGGTTAATGCGCTTTGCAGTCGGTTTTGCTGTACACATGCAATGGAAACAATACCTGTATTCGTATCTTTAAAGTATTTTGAAAGATTGAGTTTTAATTGGACAGTTTCTTTAGTGTGATAAACCGCTTTATCTGCATTCACAATGATTTTATCTTCCTGATTGTAGTGTGAAAAGAATAACCTTTCTGATTCCGGCCTGCCAATACTGTCAAGTAGTGTTAAGGCAAAAACTCCCCGGGGCACATCCGCTAAACCGATTTTGATCGTCCGCCCAATGGCGGTTGTCAATAGTGGAACATCAACGTAAACACTTCTATAGTTGTGTAAGAGCAGTCGCATTCTCCTCACACCGTTAGTTCTTACCTGTATTTTTATGGTATCATCGACAACAGCTTTGGAGACGTTCATGGCCACAATATGATTTATTGCACGAGGCAGTTGATAAGTGACGTTTGCATACACGGCCGGGTTTCCCTGGATTAATTGGAATGTATAATTCTTTCCAGCTTTAGGTAACATTCTAAATTTGTTCATTCCGCTGCTTAGCGTTTGGATGGTATCTAAAACTTTATTATCCTCGAGAAGAATCCCTTTTACCCTGGCCGGTTCGCCATTTATCGATTTGGCTTCCCAACCAACAGTATTAAGATTGTTGGCAGATAGGTTCCCCCCTTCCGGATAAAAACGAATTTTTAAACTATCTTTTTCTATTGCAGGTAACTTCAGTTGAAGCCGTTTAATTTCATTTTGGTTTTTTATAGTCGCAATCAGCACTGGATGCTGCGGAGTGATCTGCCCGCGTGCGATACTAATTACATTTTGACCTGTTTTGGATGATTTTAACGGCCGATCCGGCAAATTTCCGACCTTAATGTTGATGTTATAATTGGATTTTCTTTTGGTTTCCTCTTTGATGTTCAATGAAATGCGGAGGGAGTCTGCACGATCTGTATCAACTAGCGCAAGTGTAGCCTTAAAATTTTCAACTACGATGGTTTTTATATTTATCGCCTGCCTGAAAATATTCTTCGGCTGACCGTTTGAATCAAGTAGATTCGTGTAACCTATGATATGATATGCTCCAGAAGCTATTGTATCTGGTAACGACAGGCTGCCTGCACACAAACCGTTTTCAAATGCAAATTGGCCGGATAAGTTAACCTTATTGGTAACGTCATCAAAAAGGGCGATAGATAGCGTATGGTGTAATGTAACATGTGCAGAGTCAGCTTTTGTTAAGTATGCTGAGAACCAAATTTTTTCGCTATTGGTGTATGTTGTTTTGTCGAAGTGAATGAAGAGCCCAGCATTCGAAAAGCTCTGGCCATATTGAACTATTTCCTGACCAATATCGATAGATTGATTCGCTTGTTGAGCCACACATTCTGCCATTGGAAGTGTGCAGACCATTAACCAAAAATATCTAAATATAAATTTCATAAATGAGTTGAAATACCAGTGCGCATTGTGTCTGCAGAGCGTTTCTCCAACAAGATAGAAAAAAATATACGCTGAAAAAAACAATGGTAAATTACTGTGATTCTTTAACCAGGGGCGCAAGAGTAATAAAGCTCGAAACCGCATATTGAAAACTTTATATGAGTTGATTGGCAAAACATCAGGACAGCTCATTTCGACCTCTATCAGAACATCTGTGGGAATAGCTGATTAATTAGATTTGTCCGAATTAATTTTACGCATTTCTAGAACAGGCAGCTCATATATAAAGCAATAGTAAAATAGCTTCTTGAAAATTCTATGTTGTATTTGAAATAGCGATTCTTATGTAGCGTGATAAAATAACCTGACACTTGGATTTGTGGGTGTCTCAAAGATCCAATTTCGGAAGATATCACGCCACGAAGCTGGCTCGGATTTTAGACGATGGTAATAAAAAATTCATTTGCTGGAATTATTAAAAATGCATCATGCCTTGCAAGCATTAGCAGATTGTAGTTATTTATAAGAAGTTTTAGTAAAACTCATTGGCAGAAATAGATGCAAAACTTTAAAATAAAATCAGGGAAAACTTTCCCGGCATGTATTGGTTATTACCTAACTTGCTAAGCTATTTGGAAAGAACTTACTTCATTCACTTTAACAATGCCTTTTTTTTTATGTCCGATGCCATTAACAAAGATCAGTTGGAGCTATTTAACCATTCACCAAATTGCCTGCTGGTCGTATCAGGAAATTTTGATATCGTTTCGGTAAGTAATTGTTTTTGTGATGATTATGCGTTAGATATCGGAGAATTAGTAGGTGTCGGATTAAAAATAGCCTTAGATCGAATATTCGCCAGAACAAGGCTGAAAGGTCATTTATACTATGTTGAAATAGAATCATGGCTCAAAAATCATGTAGCTGATCTTTCTGAAAAACAAACAAAGTCTGATTTTTCCAGAAATTTTCCCGGCGCAACTTACAATGCTGTGGAAAGAGAAAATGCGCTCGTTTACATTTTAATCAGTTTTACCAATGCCTTGCTTGACGGCTTTCTATTGGACAGATCAGAGCGGGAATCTACGCTCCAGGCCATGGCGGACGAAACTGATATTCTGATTAGTATTGTCGATGATTATGGTAAGGTGGAATACCGAAACCCTTCTTGGGAACGTTTTATGGGGAGCGCTATGCCTGGAGAAGGTAGATTCAAATGGGATGAGTTTATACATCCAGAAGATCTGGAGCCCTTTCAAACCTTATTATATAGCTCAATTGTCGCACGCACCGATTTCAGTTCTGAGTTTAGGATTAAAAATCGATTCGGGGAATTCCGGTGGTTAAGGGTTGAAGGCGTGTCTCGGACAAGCATTCACGGAAGATTCATGGGGTATATATGTACCGGATTGGATATTACCCAAATCAAAGATCAGATCGAAAACTTAGCGAGCCTGAACGGCGCACTGTCTGATGCTCATGCACAGCTGAAATCGGGCAAGGAAGAACTTCAGGCAGCTTTTGACGCGGCGGAAATGGGAAGCTGCAGCCTTGATATTAAAACATTAAAAGCGGAAATGTCGGTCCGGTACAGGCAACTTTATGGTCTTCCTTTAGCTGGTGATATCAATTGGGATATGGTAACTGGCGCTGTTGATGCTGATTACAAAGATGAAGTCAATGAGGTTTTGAGCCGTGCAGCGAATTTTGGAACGCCGGTTGACAGCATCTATCCGATAAGGCACCTGATCACAGGGGAGAAGAGGTGGATGAGGGTGATAGGCAAAGTGAGATCAGACGATGATGGTAAACCTGAATCTGTTTACGCCGTTGTAATAGATGTGTCCAAACGGATGGAGGAAGAAAGCAGGAAAAATAGATTTATTGCCATGGTCAGTCACGAGCTGAAAACACCGCTGACCTCGATCAATGGCTATGTTCAATTATTAGCGCATAAGGCTTCCAGAAGTTCCAACGTGGAATCGATAGTGGTCTATCGCAAAATCCTTGGCCAGCTCAAAAAGATGGACAGGCTAATCGCTGGTTTTCTTAATATATCAAGACTGGAATCGGGAAAGCTGGAAATAACCAAGGGTCCATTTGATATTGCTGACCTGGTTTTTCAGCTTAAAGAAGAGTTTGGTACCGAGGTTTCCACTCATCAGATTGTTCTGCAGAATACCAGTTCACTCATCATTAATGCGGACAGAGACCGTATCGAGATGGTTATTCATAACCTTTTAAGTAATGCAGTTAAATATTCCCCGATAGGTTCAGAAGTTCTGATTGCTTATGGACGGACTGAAAATGCACTCATATTTACAGTGAGTGATTCGGGTAAAGGCATCCTTGAAGAGGAAAAAAGTCAAGTTTTTGATCGTTATTTTAAAAGTGAATCCGCTCAGGAAAAACAATTGCAGGCTTCGGTATCGGGCTTTTTCTATGTGCTGAGATTATTAATCTCCATGGTGGGAAGATCTGGGCTGATAACCTTTCGGGAAGCAAAGGGGCTGTTTTTGGGTTTAGTTTACCTGTTTAACTTGCAGTTCTGTTTGCACGGATTATAGTAATTTGTATAGTTTGAGGTTATCCAAAGTAGCATATAGCCTATAATTTAATTTTCAAATGATGAAGTCGCAAAATCTAATTCCTTATCGATAATTTAAATTTATCAAACTAATTCATAATAGCGTTCGGAATCCTAGATGAAAATAACCTGATTAAATACATTTCGATACATCGACACAACAAATCTGCAGACGGTTTTTCTTCGTAAATAGCTCAAACCATTACTTCAATTAATCTTTTAAATGAGAGGGTAAATGGTACAAAGGCGAGGTTGTTTTTACGCTCTGCATTCTCTGGCAAACGGTGTCATGAGAGGGGCTTAGGGTAAACTATCTTATTGTCCGGGATGGAATGATTTGTACAGGGTTACAAAGCACCGTTTAAACAACCGCCTTTAATTAGCAATCTGGAATGATTATAATAAAATGAAGATAAATAGCCAATATCGTCGGAAAAGTTTTGATGCATTGTATTTATTTTTTTACCTAACTTCATTGAGTTAACATCGGAAATGGTTGCACCTTGGTACTCGCTGCGCCTTGAATATTTTAAGTATTTTTCACAACCATGAAATCTAAAAATCATTTTGACTAAACCAATCGCGAATAGGCAATGTTCTTAAATTGCATCATCCCTGGGAAATTTTGTGAGTAGAGATCATTCATCAAACAGAATTTTTAGAAGTGATGAGCATACTTAATCTCACTAAAACCTATTCAAATGAAAGCAGCAGTTTTTCACAAGCCTGGCGATATCCGGGTGGACAATGTACCTGATCCTGATATTTTAGACACTAGAGATGTAATTCTAAAGGTAACTTCAACAGCTATCTGCGGTTCTGATCTGCATATTCTCAGTGGAGCGGTTCCTCAAAAAGATCCCATGGTGATGGGACATGAATTTATGGGTATTGTAGAGGAAGTGGGATCTGCAATCACTAATTTAAAAAAAGGTGATCGTGTTGTCGTGCCTTTTCCAATTTCTTGCGGGAAATGTTTTTTCTGTACCCATGAGGCCTCACCGGCTTGTGACAGTT
>NZ_AJLG01000213.1 GCF_000258495.1 Pedobacter agri PB92 | reverse complement strand
ACGTACACACTACTTTTTTATCTCGGAAACAGTGTAATAACATACTTGAAATGGTCGTTTGGTAAACAGATTAAAAAACATTTTAGGTAATGAAGCTATTACCGAAATTTGGAAATGATGACTTTTATAACTATACTGATCAATAAAAGTTTTTTCTGTTTCCTTCAATGATTTCTTATCAATGGTAACAATATGCAAATCAAATTGATGGTGTAGAATTTTTATTAAATTAAAGATTTTTAATTTATGCCCATCAATCGGCGGATATGGTATTCCAGGAATTATAATCAAACACTTTTTCTTCATTGAATTTTATTGTAATTGAAATTGTACCAATTTACAACACGCTCTCTAAAGCTTTCTTGAGAGAATCTTTGTAATTGTAAATATCCATTTGACACTATTTGCTCCGCTTTATTCTTATCAGATACTGCCAATTCGATAGCAGTAGCAATAGAGTTTATATCTTGTGGATCGAAAAATATAGCGCCATCACCTGCAACCTCCGGAAAACAAGAACTGTTACTGCATACCAAAGGACAGCCATACTTAAATGATTCAATTATCGGGATACCAAAGCCTTCGTATAAAGATGGGAAAACAAATACACTAGCCTTTTGATATAAGCAGGTAATTTCTGCATCAGTTTGATACTCTAGAAGTGTTACCTTATTTTCCAAACCAAGCTTATTAATAAAAGAATGGTACTCCTTCCGGCTTTTCTCATTTCTAATACCAACAATTTTTAATTTATATTTTTCCTGTAGCTTGATATCAAGCCTAGCAAAAGCAGAAATAACAGATTTAGAATTTTTGTATGCAGGTTCTCCCCCAATATGGAAAATATAGTTATCTCGGGAATCAACATCTAAATTTTCCGTGTGTTCTTGATCAAGAACTACAGAATTATAAATTACAGTAATTCTGGACGCGGGTATGTTAAATCTACTAATAATTTCAGTTTTTGAATATTCTGAAACAGTTATAATATTTTCAAATTTGTGGATTATTTTTGGTACAATAAAACGCCTATAATAGGCACCTATTTTTTGTTTTAAAGAATTTGTCTCGAATCCATGCATATAAATTAGATCATGCAAGATTAAAACATGCCTACTAGTTATATTTAAAAAAAGAGGTGCTGTATTGTATGGGAACAAGACAATTCCTGATTTTTTTTTTAAAAAACGTGGTAAAGATATTTGTTCCCACAATACGTAGTTTAGTAATCCAAATGCAATAGATTCATCACTACTTTTTTCACCACCAACAAGCAGACCAATAGGAATTTCTTTTGTTTCACTTTTGATTACAGAAACAAAATTATTGATATACTTCCCCATGCCCCTGTACTGCTTAATGGCAAAGTTAGCATCATAATATATTTTAGATTTCTTCATCTCATAAACCTTTTTAGTTTGGTATTTTTCTGGTTAAACTTTCAATGAGTAACCGATAGAAAAAATATATAGCAAACGTTAAAAAAATATTCATAAAACCTTCGGGAATGTTATTTCTAAGAAATGCGTAGAAATTATTATGAATAATCAAGTAAATAAATAGTACACTTTTAATATTATCCATGTAGGCATAATCAAGCACTGCAACAAAATACCCGAAAAATATGCAGATAAAAATGGTTATGATCAAACCAAAATTTAAGTATAAGTCACCATAAAATGTAGATGGTATCATGAATCCATTTTCAAAAGCGTCAGAATTAGTTTTTTGAGCATAGTATGCCGTGGAATTAATTGGCTTATCAGGATACCAGCTTCTTGGAACAACTTTAAAAATTATAGGTGGAATAATTGTTTTTCCATACTGATGAGATAATACGCCGTTATCAAGATTAGTCTTTATAGTTTCATAAGCTACAATTGGCGATAGTTCTCCATATACCATCATTAAAGAACTTGATGCTTCGGCATTTGATGATATATTAATTTGGCTTTCTCTAAGCCTACCTATTGTAATACCAACGAATGTTAAGAAAATAAGTGTAATTGCACCATATAAAAGTAGTTTTCCGGATAATCTGCCTTTTGTATTTTCTGCCATAGTATAAATTAATAGCATAGTAATGAGACCGAATGCAAAAGCATTTCTGGATAAAGATAATAATGGTAGAAAAAGCAACGCATATGATAATGCTATGTAGTTCAATTTTCTTCCATTCTTTAAGTGTATACCTACATACATAGCCACAACGGCAATTATTGAGCTAGAAAAGAAACTGGATAATATAATATCAAAACCGCCCGATACATTTTGTTGCCCATAGTTCTCAATAGTTGAAACCATTGAATTTCCGCCAAAATATGAAGAAATACCTGTGTTTAATATCGTATAAATATTAACAAGGGTTTTCAATATTAAAATAATTATTAACAGAGCCCAGACGGCCGAAATACGTCGGTTTATTCTATTATATAGAATCGTCTTTTTATATATTATCCGACCTTTAAATAAATATTTTCTGATGAGCGTTCCAACATAAAATGCAAATGAATAAAATATGCCATGAATGGTATATATATTATCTTGGGGAATAAAAAATAGCCTCGCTACACCGAACATTAGGCAGGTATATACAAGAAAGTAATTACGCAAAACTAAGGGATGTGCGAAATCTAATGCCACTATAGTAAGGAAAGATAACACAATTACGCTTAACTCTACTTTATTATAAATAAGTAAACCTATTATAATAAATAATAAGATAGCCTTTGCAATGATGCTATTTAACAAATATCGCCCTATTATCATTCTATTTTTTTAGCCCGGCTTTTATGATTGGCCAAATATTTTCAAATTGGCGTCTTCTGATTCGATTTAATATAACTAGTGTTAAGGAGAGGTAGTTATAAAAAAGATATTCGGGGTAAAATTTTTTGGTAAAGATAAGCTTACTTCTTGTAAAATGATAATCTGAAAAGGGACTGGCTAATGCAGATTTTGGATCGTCTTTAGTACTTGCGCCTTCTTTGTGATATACTATACTCTCTAAACAAACACCTACAGTATATCCATGGCTTTTCAACCTTGTTGCGAAATCTATTTCCTCGAAATATAAAAAAAAGTCTTCGTTAAAATTACCGACCTGGGTAAATATATCTTTACTGGTAAATATGGATGCTCCAGAAACATAATCGAAAGGTTTTTCATCATATTTTAAATCTTCAATTGTTGCATTAAGGCCAATTTGTCTCGGAAGTCCTAGTACTTTATTATACCTGCAACCTATGCATTGCACAATAGTTGGATTATGGTAGTAGAGTATTTTAGAACCTAACATACCTAGATTCGCATTTAAACTTGCTGAATGGTCAAAATAGCTCTTTTGCCTTGCTAGTGCATTGAAATCAACTGTAGTATCATTATTTAATATCCACACATACTTACAATTAATATCTAGTATTGCGGTTTTAATCCCGACGTTATTGCCACTTGCATAACCATTATTTTGATTGTGTTGAACAAAGAGTATATTCGCATCGATAGCGATTTCTGAATCCAAAGGTAAGTGATCAAATACAGCATATTTTTGCTTTGATTTCCTGAGCCAGTTCTCAATTTCAAAACATGATTCATTTGGTGAGTTATTATCTACAACAACAATTCTATTGGTGCTCGCCTCATCCATTAGGAGTAAACTTTCAACACACTCAATTGTGTCTAAATAATTTCTATAGTTTAACACTATAGTGTATACAAAATATTTATCCATTTGTAACAAAGCCCTCAAGGTTGGCATTTTTCATTTTTTTCACCAAGTTTTTGTAAATATTTTGGTTATTTAAGCTCTTTTTGGGTTGGGAAATTTCCGAAAAATCTAGATACGAAATATATTCGTATCCTAGTTCCATAAAATCGCCAATATTGGGGGTTTTAACTATGGGAATAATTCCAAAGGATAAATATTCAATTAATTTTGTTGGATTGGCAACTCTATTTACATCAATATCATCTCGTAGTATAAATCCATAATGAGCTTGACTATAGTATTCAGGAAGTTCTTGAGGCTTTACGCTGGCTAATAAAACTTCAGCATGCAATAGGTTAATTCTACTCAGCTCTTTTTTGAATCCATCAACATCCCCAGTTAAAATTGTATACTTAATATGAGGCTTATCGTTACTGCTTATTACTTTAAGCATGAGATTAATATTTTGCCAAGCTTGCAAATTACCACTATAAATCACATTAATTTTATCTGTTGAATTAAGTGGTTCAGGCGAAATATATTCAGTATTAAAAGAAGGTAAAATGTTATAAACAAAATAATTATCTGAATTTGTATGTGGATATTTTTTAATAAAATGATTCCTCATAGCGTTAGTTACACAAATGATACGTGTTAATTTCGAAAAGACATATTTTTCGATTAATGCAAAAACTATAAATTTCTTTGATCTTGCAAATTTAAGCTCCTCCGGGAAAATTCCATGCGCATCTAATATTATTTTCTTAAAATCAATGAATGGCAATATCCATAAAAGATAGAATAAACCAGCAATTGAATGGACATATATTTTATCATAGGTATTTAAAATCTTATGTATTGCAGGCATATGAACAACAGAATTTAACTGGTAAGTTTTTACAAGATGGTCAACAATTTGGGTTTTTCCTTTAAAATTCTTACGGTGTTGAACATCCAGGTAGCCTCGCTCATATTTACTGAAAATATTATCAACGTGCTTTACACGTTGAACCATTCCATCCTTGCTGTTTTCCTCGTTTGGATATGGTGCTATAAAAAGAATTTTCATGTTAAGATTGATAAGATTGAAGCACAAGTGTCACCGTTACCATATGGATTGTGTTTTAAAGACATTGTTTCGTAAGCATCAACATCATTTAGTAATTGTAAAACATGAGTTGTAATCTTATCCGGATCAGTGCCCACCAGCTTAACGGTACCTTGTTCTACTGCCTCAGGCCTTTCCGTTGTATTTCGCATCACCAGTACAGGTTTCCCCAAACTAGGTGCTTCTTCTTGTATACCCCCACTATCAGTTAAAATAATATAGCTTTTTATCATTAGCCAAACGAATGCTGGGTAGCCTAGCGGATCAATAAGAGATACATTAGCTATTCCTCCCAAAATTTCGTAAACTGGTTTTTGAACCTGAGGGTTCAAATGTACAGGATAAATTATTTGGATATCTTCGCGAATTGCAATTTCGCGGAGCGCCTTGCAAATGTTTAAGAACCCATCACCGAAATTTTCACGTCTGTGTCCTGTAACTAAAATTATTTTTTTATCCTCATTTACAATATTTTTAAGTTGTCGTATCTGGCTATCTTCAAAGTTAGAAAGCTTTTTCTGTGCCAGTATTAATGCATCAATTACCGTGTTCCCAACAACATGAATGTTTTCTGGTGAAATTCCTTCCATAATTAAATTCTGCTGAGAGGTAGCCGTCGGAGCAAAATGCACATCTGTTATTCTTCCGGTAATCTGCCTATTTATTTCTTCCGGGAAAGGGGAGAGTTTATCGAAGGTTCTTAAGCCTGCTTCAACATGACACACTTTTGCCCCGAAATAAAAGCTAGCAATTGAGGCTGCCATCGAAGTTGTAGTATCTCCATGCACAAAAACATAATCGGGCTTAAATTTTTCAAGTATTTCTTTGAGGCCCACAATAACATCTGCTGTAAGTTGATATAAGTTTTGATTGGGCTTCATCAGGTTTAAATCAAAGTCTGGCACAATCTCAAAAAAATTCAATACTTGGTCAAGCATCTCTCTGTGTTGGGCAGTAACACAAACTTTAGTATCAAAAGCCTCTTGGTGTTTCTCAAACTCTTTAATTAAAGGAGCCATTTTTATAGCCTCAGGCCTTGTGCCAAAAACAATTAAGATTTTTTGCATATAAATTTTAGGTATTGAATGATTGTTCTGAGCTTATTAATCCAAAAATAAGCTTTTAATTTTGTTTCTTTTAAAGTGTGAAGGTTAATAGGGTCCGCATCTAATATTTTCAAGAATTTATCTGTAATGCTTTCCAAACTATGGTTTTTCGAAAAATATTCATAGGATTTTGAAGCATATAGCCCAAGATTATTTTTCTTAATGATTTCCATAATGGTTTCAAATGATGTTCCATAAATTTGACCCTCTTGATGAGAGTTCCCTAACGAAAAACCTTTAGCTTCATAAAGCCACCTAAAGTATTTTGTACTGATAGGTTGATAGGAAAAATCAACCAGAATTGTAGCAATTTTTAAGCTGGCGCCCTCCAATGCGGAGGTTCCCATGGCAAAAAGAACCTCAATATTTTCCTTTAAATAGGATTGAAGACTTGAATCACTTAAATCTAATCTATATATAAGCTGTAGATTTGAATTTAACTCAAATGATTCTAACAAGTATCTTTTGGGGCCATCTCCGATTATATGAAATACAATTTTCTGATTATCATTTGCTAACAAATAATCGTTGCAACAATTCAGGATATTGATCAAAGAAAATATTTTATCTTCAGATAATCGCCCAACCCATGCCAGATTTATATTGGGGTTAGAGATATAGTTACTAGTTAAATGCTTTTCTGCTAAAGGAATTGGCAAATATTTTTCTTCTATTGACTTAAATTTGAATACTGCTTTTTGATAACTATAGTTAGGCTCATCCATAAAGTATAGCGAATCCTTTTCTATTAGTAGATCGATAATCCCACCAAGGATTGTTTTATCTTTTGTATCAAATTTAATGTGCAGCTTTCGAAATAACTTGGTGAAAAATTCTTCAAGCCCAACCGGATGTATCGACCAGAAAAAGACTTTAATATCAACGCCACTTAACTGGGTAATTACATCAAACATTGAAGACAGTGGTGCAACAACTAAGGTTTTTGATGGCAAAAGAGTTTTGCTGTAAGCATGCTGCTCTATAAAGTTGATTTTTGAATTTCTATGTGCATAGTTGGCTGCAAAACCGTCTCTAAAGTCTACATAATATACATCTACATGGTATAAATCAACTAATACTGAA
>NZ_AJLG01000212.1 GCF_000258495.1 Pedobacter agri PB92 | reverse complement strand
CTTTATCTATCTTACCCGCCAGTATCTCTTTTGACAGCTCATTTAAGATTCTTTTCTGGATCACCCTTTTCAATGGCCGTGCACCAAATTGCGGATCGTAACCAAGTTGTGCCAGCCAATCTAAAGCTTCATCGCTCGCTTCCATTTCAATGCCCATTTCTGCAAGCGTTTGTTGAACATGCTTAAACTGCAAGGCAACAATATCTCTAATTTCACTGCGGTTTAATGGTGTGAACATAATCAGCTCATCGATTCGGTTTAAAAACTCCGGACGAATGGTTTGTTTTAACACCTCAAACAATTCATTTTTTGTTTTTGCAATTACCTCATCACGGTTTTCATCACTCAAATTTTTGAAGTTATCCTGAATTAAGTGGGCACCGATGTTCGATGTCATGATGATGATCGTATTTTTGAAGTTAACCGTTCTGCCTTTGTTATCCGTTAAGCGCCCATCATCTAACACTTGTAACAAAATATTAAATACATCCGGGTGTGCTTTTTCAATTTCATCAAGCAATACAACTGAATATGGTTTACGTCGAACGGCTTCGGTTAACTGTCCACCTTCATCGTAGCCAACATATCCCGGAGGCGCTCCAATCAAACGTGAAACGGCATGGCGCTCCTGATATTCACTCATATCAATACGCGTTAAAGCATTCTCATCATTAAATAAAAACTCTGCAAGTGCCTTAGCCAATTCGGTTTTACCAACTCCGGTGGTACCTAAAAATATGAACGAACCAATTGGTTTACGCTTATCTTGTAAACCTGCACGAGAGCGGCGAATGGCATCAGAAATGGCTTCAATGGCCTCGTCTTGTCCGGCTACACGTTGATGCAGTTCCTGTTCAAGGTTTAATAATTTTTCACGCTCGCTGGCAATTAATTTCGTCACCGGAATCCCTGTCCAACGGCCAACCACACCGGCGATATCGTCGGCAGTTACCTCTTCCTTCAGCATTCTGCTATCTGTTTGCTGATTTTCCAGATCAGCCTTTAACTGCTCTACCTGGTCTTGTGCTTCTTTGATTTTACCGTAACGGATTTCGGCAACCTTGCCATAATCTCCGGCACGTTCAGCTTGTTCAGCCTCTAATTTAAAATGCTCAATTTGTTCCAATTGATTATTAACCGCATCAACCAGGTCTTTTTCACCCTGCCATTTGGCTTTAAATTCATCACGCTCTGCCGATAAATTGGCAATTTCTTCAGATAACTCCTGAACCTTGCGATCGTCTTTTTCGCGTTTAATGGCTTCACGTTCAATTTCCAAACGCATAATTTCACGGTCAAGGGCATCAACATTTTCAGGAACGCTATCCATTTCCATACGTAGTTTTGATGCAGCCTCATCCATTAAATCAATGGCTTTATCTGGTAAAAAGCGATCAGAAATATATCGCTGACTCATTTCTACCGCTGCAATGATAGCTTCATCTTTAATCCTCACTTTGTGGTGAGTTTCATAACGTTCTTTTAAACCCCTTAAGATAGAAATGGCATCCTGCGTATCTGGTTCTTCCACCATTACTTTTTGAAAACGACGCTCCAGTGCTTTGTCTTTCTCCAGATATTTTTGATATTCATCTAAAGTAGTTGCACCAATTGCTCTCAACTCGCCACGGGCCAACGCTGGCTTTAAAATATTTGCGGCATCCATAGCACCTTCGCCACCACCTGCACCCACTAAAGTATGGATTTCATCAATAAATAAAATGATATCTCCATCGCTTTGCGTCACCTCTTTTACCACCGCTTTTAAGCGTTCTTCAAACTCGCCTTTATATTTCGCACCTGCAATTAAAGCACCCATATCTAATGAGTAAACAGTTTTGCTCTTTAGGTTTTCAGGCACGTCACCCTTAATAATCCTGAACGCAATGCCTTCAGCTATAGCAGTTTTACCTACGCCAGGCTCACCAATTAAAATCGGATTGTTTTTCGTCCTACGAGATAAAATCTGAATAACCCGACGAATTTCTTCATCTCTACCGATAACCGGATCGAGCTTTCCGCTTTCGGCATATTCATTTAAGTTTCGGGCATATTTATTTAGTGCCTGGTAAGTGGCTTCTGCGTTTTGATCTGTTACACGATTATCGCCACGTAATGCTGTAATGGCTTTTTTAAGGTCTTTTTCGCCAACACCCTGTTCTTTTAATAATTTGGATGTATTATCGTTAACTGCCAGAATTCCTAATAATAAATGCTCTACAGAAACAAATTCATCCTTAAATTCTTTCAAAAATGTTTGCGCTTTCTGCAAAACGCTATTGGTATTTGATGACAGATAGACATTGCTTCCGCTAACTTTCGGAAACCTGGCAATTTCTGCGTCTAAATTTTGGTTTAAAGTATTCAGGTTTACGTTGAGTTTCTTTAATACATAAGAAACTACGTTTTCATCAACAGTAAGCAAACCTTTAAGGAGGTGTGCCGTTTCAATAGCCTGCTGCTGATTGCCCTGGGCTATTTCAGAAGCCTGTTGAATTGCTTCCTGGGCTTTTATTGTAAAATTGTTGAAGTTCATATAACCGTTTTAGTCAAAACAAATGCCACAGCAATTTTGATTCTTCAATCGGAAATTTTGTCGGTTAATATTTGTAAATCATGTCTAAATTGCTGATTATTAGTATTTTGTACTGAAAAATTGGCGCATTTGCTTGATTGTTTAGGTTCAAACCCTTTTATCCCCACGCAAAAACAAATTTATGATTCTTTACGTAGGGAGAAAGATGATTGGTAATTTATATGACTACTTTACTTTATGTTCAATAAGATATTTACCGGCTGCCAAATTAATTTTTCCGGACTGGGTAAGTTTTCCGTTCACAAATATATCCATTTGACTTACCATACCCAGGTTAATTGTACCAGTTGAGTTTGGAGGAATAGTGATATCATATTGAATGCCTTTGCTTGTACGCTGCCAGGCACTAGTAATTTTACCATATGGACCAATGTGACTGGCTTCAAAAGAATTTAGTCCCTCCACAATGTGTGGATCTAAGATGACATGTTTAAATCCAGGTTGATTTTCATCAGGCTTAATACCGCCGGGAGATTTGTACAACCAGGCACCAATCTCCCCAAACATAATGTGGTTCATGGAGATATCGGATTTCGCATCTATTGGCCAGTTTTCATATAAAGTTGTGGCGCCATTTTCCATCCACCACCCCCAGCTAGGGTACGTTTTTTGCGCAGCCACTTTGTAAGCTGAATTGCTATAGCCATTTTCGCTTAAGGCATTTAATATTGCCTTAGTGCCAAGCAATCCCACATCCAGGTGATAACCGTCTGCCTCTACACGTTTAGCTAAATTTTCTGCTACCAGCTGTACAGATTCTTCAGGAACAATTTTCCAATAAAGTGGCACACTCATATCTGTTTGTATCCCTGAACCATAAATGCCTCTTGTTTTATCAAGGTATTTGGCATTGAAAGCTAGCTTAATTTTATTGGCCAGCTTGGTATATCTTTCACTATCTGCAGTTTTCCCTAGTATTTTAGCTGCTTTGGCCAAAATCACCACGTCAGCATAATAATAACAAGTTGAAGTGAGTTCTACAGGAGATTTTGATTTAACCGGAATCCAGTCGCCCAGCCCCCAGCTTGTTAGACCTGTTGGGTACGTTTCATCGATATGGTTTACATATTTACGGATGTTTTCGTAACAATCGGAAAGCAGTTTTTTATCACCATAAAACAAATATATGTTCCACGGTATAATTGCGATGGTACTCGTCCAGTCTGGTCCGTTTCCCCATTCGTAACCCCAGCCATCCGTAGGAATAATAGAAGGGAGCACGCCATTCGGCTGCTGCTCATCGCGATGATCGGCTAACCATTTTTCATAAATGGTAATCCCATCAAAACCATATAGTCCGGTTTCTATGGCAATCTGGGCATCACCCGTCCATCCATTTTTTTCCCGTTGCGGGCAATCAGTAGGGTAGCCAAAAAGATTTGATAAGTAGGAATTATTGGTGGCGTAATATATTTTGTTAATGATGGGTTCTGAAGCCTTGATATTTCCAGATTGCGGAACATCGCTATGCATAAAATAGCCCACTAAGTCTTCTTTTTTTAACTCAAGCGGAACGGAAGTCGTCACCTCCACATATTGAAAACCTTTATAATTGAAATGCGGCATAAAACTTCGCTCGCCTTTGCCACTTAAGATTAAAATATCAGTCTGAAATGGATCTGTATTATCTGTAGGGCGATAATGTGCATCAATGTTTGATATATCTAATCGACCATTAGTATACAATCTTTCACCATGTTTAAGGCGAATAATTGTTCCTGCGGGGCCATTTAAAGTAATTTTGCTTACACCAGAAATATTCCTTCCTAAATCAAACAGGTAGGTGGTATCATTAATTTTTTTGAGGGATTTTGTCGCAATCTCCTCAACATTCCGAATAGGGTGTAAAGCTTGTGCAACAATATTTCTTGATGGCGCAGAGCGATACATTACGGCCTTCCAGTCTTTATCATCAAAGCTTGCAGTGTTCCAGCCCGGCTTTTCCATGCGTGCATCATAATGTTCGGCCGTATAAATGCTGTTAAAAACGATGGGGCTTAAAGCTGTTTTCCAATCTTTGCCTGATTTAATTGTTTCTGTGGTTCCATCTTCATAAGTGATTCGCACATCTAAACAAAAAGTAGGGCGGTTACGCCATGGTGCACGATCAAAATACCATACCGCTGTTGATTGATGATTATACCAACCATTGCCTAGCAGTACGCCAATACCATTTTTCCCCTGCTGTATGGCGGTGGTAACATCGTAGGTTACGTACAGCGTTCGTCTGTCGAAACGTGTATACATCGGATCCATTCGATGATTGCCAATTTTCTTACCATTAATAGATAGTTCGTATAAACCGCCGGCGGCGATATAAGTTCGTGCCGATTTTATTTTTTTTGCCGCGTTAAAGGTATACCTAAAATAGGGTGCAGGTTTAAGTTTGATGTTTTCATTGTCCGATATCCAAGCACCTTGCCAGTTGGCCATATTCATCATTCCCATTTCAAAACTTGCAATTTTGCTGAAGGTTTTTTTGCGACCATTTGTAACATCAATCCTCCAGAAATACTTGGTAAAAGGTTTTAGTGGTTTCCCAGAAAAAATAACCAGGTTGATATCAGATTTATTCCAGCCTGAATTCCAGCAGCTAGCTTTTTCTTGCATCAGGGCAGCTGAATCAACATCAACCAAAATACGATAAGCTGTTTGTTTGGCGCCGAGGCTCGCATCGTTCATTTGCCAGGTAAAACGCGGCTTGGCATTGTCTAGGCCAATGGGGTTTTCCAAATACTCTGTTTTAAGCGCAGTTAGAGATTGCGAACTTGCGTTTGAGTAAATAAACGGTGCAAGAAATAACGTTAAAATTTGAGGGAAATGAAATTTCATAGTTTTTGGTTATTAAAAACTAAGGTATCAAAATAAAAGACTCCTAAATAAATATCAACGGAATTTTTACGCATAAAAAAAGCGAAGAGGAATCTTCGCTATATATTTCGAAATAAAGAGTCAGAAACCAGCCCGTCGTACTTTTTGACTACCCTAAAATTTCTTTTAATTTTTCAGTTTGATGATCAACCAGTTTTTGTAATGGACCTGAAGCCAGCATTTTCATCATCATATTTAAATCTGCTGAGATGATGTGTTTTGCTGTGGTAGTACCGTTTCCATTATCTGCTACTGTCCATTTTAGCTCCACCTCAAAAGGCGCTTTTTCGGTTGGGATAGCTGTTAATTCCTGGTTTTCTACACGATTAGAGATTTTGATTGCCAGTTTAGCCATATTTTGAATGGTGAAACGTGCTTCATCTTCTGTAGACTCCCAGTTGTAAATATTTTCCGGCATCAATTGCTGATGATTGTTCATGTCAGAAAGAAAAGTGTAAACCTCTGAAACGGGTTTATTTACCTCTACAGCGTTTTCAATAATCGTCATTATATATTTTATCGGTTAGTTTTTCAGGTATTTATGATTTAGGACTTACTGCTTGTCCCCATTCTGATGGATTTAAGCGCCATTTGCTTAATAATTCCATATCGCTTTTGGCAATAATACTGTGCTCGGCAGCATAATCAATTAAAGCGGCATAGTTTGATAAAGTTAAGTAACGGCATTTTGCAGCAGCGAAATTCTCATCAGCTTTTTCAAATCCGTAAGTAAAAATTGCAGCTAAACCAGCTACTGATAAGCCAGCAGCTCTCAGTGCTTCAACGGCTTGTAGGCTGCTTTTACCTGTAGATATTAAATCTTCAATTACTACAACGCGTTGTCCTTCAACAACTTCGCCTTCAATTAAGCTTCCTGTTCCGTGTTCTTTAGCTTTAGCTCTAACATAAATAAAAGGTAAGCCTAATTCCTGCGCCACTAAAACGCCTTGTGGAATGCCGGCAGTGGCTACTCCAGCAATAACATCAACTGACCCAAATTCTTCCTGAATCGCTTGTGCTAACTTCTGACGGATGTAAGTTCTAACCTGAGGATGTGAAAGGGTGATTCTGTTATCGCAATAAATTGGCGACTTCCAACCCGAGGCCCAAGTAAAAGGATTATTAGGTTGTAATTTAATTGCCTTTATTTGTAATAAAAATTCCGCTACCTTTAATTCAATATCACTTTTATTATACATGGCCCAAAAATACAGAATTTATATTAACGATAACACCCTCTTCATATCAGATGTTTTGCCTGAACAAAAAGAAAAAATTCAACAGCTTGAATTTCAGGATTTTGATTTGCAGACATTTTACAAAAAATTAAAAAACGGGTCGAAAAAAAGCTATATCTTTTTAACAAAAAACCCTCAGGAAACATTTAGGAAGCTAAAAAAGAACTGTGAGATTATCAAAGCTGCTGGTGGCTTGGTGGAGAGTGTGAATGGGAATTACTTGTTTATTTTTAGAAATAAGAAATGGGATTTGCCAAAGGGAAAGCTTGAAGATGGCGAAAACATGAAAGAAACTGCCGTTAGAGAAGTAGAAGAAGAGTGTGGGATAAAGGTTGCTAAAAGAGAAGAGAAACTCTGCAAAACTTATCATGTTTATCCCATGGGTTCGAAGATGGTGATTAAAAAAACTAATTGGTATAAAATGAAAGT
>NZ_AJLG01000211.1 GCF_000258495.1 Pedobacter agri PB92 | reverse complement strand
CTTATCAATCGCTGTATTTTATTAGGATTAAAAAAAACCAAAGCCGACGAAATGTTAGCCCTGGTTGGCTTAACTGAAGCAGCTGACAAAAAAGCAGGCAAATATTCGCTCGGCATGAAACAGCGCCTTGGTATTGCACTGGCACTGGTTTCAGATCCAGAACTATTATTGTTAGATGAACCTACTAATGGTCTGGACCCTAATGGCATCATCGAAATCAGAAACCTGATGATTGAGCTGGCCACCAAACACCATAAAACCATTCTGGTATCAAGCCATTTACTGGCTGAAATTGAACGTACTGCAACGCATGTTGGTATTATAAATAAAGGTCAACTGCTGTTTCAGGGAACTATCGATGAGCTTCACTTATTAAGTAAGCCTATGGTCGAAATTGAGGTTGATCAAACCGAAGAAGCTGCTAAATTTTTAGCAAGTGCAGGTTATGAAATCACTTCAAAAAGTGAAATAAAAATTACGACACCATTTTCATCATCAACAGAAAGCGGAAAAATTAATACCCTACTCATTAAAAACGGTTTCACCGTAAGCAGCCTTTCCAAACAACGCAAAGATTTAGAAAATCTATTCCTGGATATCACGAAAAACAACTAAAATGCGCTCCATATTTATTTCCTTAGTTTCAGAATTCTACAAATCAAGAAAAACACTCGCATTTTGGGCTGCAATTTTACTTCCTGTAGCAATATGTAGCCTGGTTAGCTTCGGCTTTTACTCCGGCTCAGAAAAGGTGTTAAAACTTAATGCACCCGGAATGATGCTTTGGGTAAGGTATGCCGGCGCTACCTTAAATGTAATGGGTATGTTGGTGATGCCATTTTATGTCATGTTTATGGCCTTTTCGGTTAACAACATCGAACATAAAAACGATACCTGGAAAACCCTTTTCGCACAACCACTAAATAAATTTTCCATTTATACCGCCAAGTACCTGTTTTCAGTATTGCTCATCTTTATTTGCCTTTTTCTTTTTGCGGCCCTCACTTTCGCCTTCGGCCATTTATTACAGGCATTGGTACCTCAATATACCTTTAACCAATACAATCCTTCTAATTTTCTAATCAATTCATACAGCAAATTATTTCTATCATCACTGGGCATTTTATCTATTCAGTTTATCCTAAGCTTAATCTGGGGCGATTTCCTAAAACCCATCGGTATTGGTTTTGTAGGTACGATAATGGGTATTGTAACCGGAATGCTCAACTGGACTTATGCCTACTTAATCCCTTACAGCCTTCCATCTTTAGCCTTACAATTTACACAATTAAAAAAAGGGAAAGATCCGCTCAATTTCGAAATATTTACACGCGAAATATGGACTAGTTTAGCCTATGCAGCTGCTTTATTTATTGCCGGTTATTTTATTGTAACCAGAAAAAGCATTAAATAATTATTTGAAAAGCAATTTCCACCTTCGTTTTGAAGTCAGTCCTTCTTTACACTCCAAGTCCGATTCAAAAATCCTGTGCTACAGTAAAGCAAGTGTTTATCAGAATCATCAGTGCCTATTGGAATGCGGGCTTTCCGTTTCAATAAGGTTTAGTTAACGAAGGTGGGTGCACAGAACGAAGAAAACCATACAAGCGGCAAAAGCCTTTGTAAAAATATCATGGTAAAGTGATTAACGTTGTGTTTAAGTGTAATTTAGCCATTACAACCAACCAACTTCTTAAAATGATCAAAAGATTTACAATGACGGCATTGGCATTTAGCCTATGCCTATCTGCATTTGCACAGGATGCTCCAGATGCAGCTGTGGTAGAAAAAATTCGCAAAGCAGGTTTAAACAATTCGAAAGTGATGGACATTGCTTTCAACCTTACCGATGTATCAGGTCCAAGATTATCAAACTCTCCTGGTTTAAAAAGAGCACAGGAATGGGCTGTAAAACAACTTACCGAATGGGGATTGAAAAATGCACATCTCGAAGCGTGGGGAACTTTTGGTAAAGGATGGCAGGTAGATAAATACTATGCAGCCACAACCGCTCCTTTTTATCATCCAATTATTGCATCGCCTAAAGCATGGACACCGGGAACAAATGGCCCAATCAAATCTGAAGTAATTTTAATTAAGGCAGATAGTGTTGCTGATTTAGCGAAATACAAAGGTAAGCTTGCCGGCAAAATTGTAATGATGGATCAGGGCGCACCACTTACCAGCGGTTTGAAACCTGATTTTACCCGTTATGCCGATACTACACTGGCACAAATGGCAGCAGCAAAGCCAATGGCAGCAGGTGCCCGCCAACGCCCAACGGGTGGCCCAATGGCCGATCGTATGGCACAAATGATGAAAATGCGTGAAGTACGTGCTGCGATGAGTGCCATGTTGGTAGAAGAAAAAGTTGCCCTTATTTTAACTTATGCCCGCGGCGGACAGGGAACATTTTTTACCAGTAATGGTGCATCTTACGCTTTAGACGCGAAGCCAGTTTCTCCTGAACTGGAAGTTGCAGCAGAAGATTTTTTACATATCCTTCGCTTGCTTCGTGCAGGCAAACCTGTTGAGGTTGAAGCCGATATTAAAACATCGTTCTACGATCAGGATCCACAGGGCTATAATGTAATTGCCGAAATTCCGGGAACTGATAAAAACTGAAAGACGAAGTAATTATGATTGGTGGTCACTTTGATTCGTGGCATGCGGCTACAGGTGCCACAGATAATGCTGCTGGCTCAGCCGTAATGATGGAAGCCATGCGCATTTTAAAAGCTATTGACTTTAAGCCAAAACGCACTATTCGCATTGCACTTTGGAGTTCAGAAGAGCAGGGATTGTTTGGTTCACGTGGTTACGTGGCCAAGCATTTCGGAGATCCAAAAACAATGGTTTTAACTCCTGATCAAAAGAAGATTTCAGCTTACTATAACCTGGATAATGGTACCGGAAAAATCCGTGGCATTTACTTACAGGGAAATGCAGCCGCCGGACCAATTTTCCAGAGCTGGTTAGCCCCGTTTAATGATTTAGGCGCAACAACTGTAACTGTCAGCAATACCGGCGGTACCGATCACCAGGCTTTTGACGCGGTCGGAATTCCTGGATTTCAGTTTATTCAAGATCCGGCAGATTACAATACACGCACACACCACAGCAACATGGATACCTACGATAGATTGGTAGAAGATGATTTAAAACAATCAGCTACTATTGTTGCATCATTTGTTTATAACACCTCTCAACGCGAAGCGCAAATTCCTAGAAAAGAACTACCAACTGCTCAAGCTGCCAGACCATAAATACCATAAAAATACAAAAGCCTGCTTTTTTGATATAAAAATCAAAAAGCAGGCTTTGTAGTTTAATAGAGAGTATTGCGTTAACTTGTGTATTTTTTGATTCTAATTGGATAGTATTCTTTGCTTAAATGCCCAAACAATTAACTGATACGAATTTCTGAGGTCGAGTTTCCTTACCATATTCCGTCTGTGTGTATTTACGGTATGTTCACTGATGAAAAGTCTGTCGCCTATTTCTTTGCTATTGTAGCCCATTGATAATAACTTCACAATCTCAACTTCCCGTTCGGTTATCGAATTATTATTTTCCTGCAGAAGGATATTATTTATCATGTCAAAAAAATTATTAATAGGGTAAATATTCTTTTTGTTAAACAAAGGCGGCTACCTTAGGCATCCTAAACGATTGTTAGGAATGTGGTATTTTTGGGATAGACAACTTTGGGATACACAATTTCAAACCTTAATTTGTTATTGCATTTCAAAAGTAAGTTCCCATACTGATATATGAGTAGTATAAATCACCCTAAATAAAGAGGTGTTTTTACGGTATTATAATTTCGTAAAATACTTGCCGAACTATTATTTATTTTCGAATTTTAGCCATAACAAACAAACTATTTAATATTTCATGAGTCAAGAAAAAACAATTACGAATGTTCCTGCGGATATTGCAAAGGAAATGGTAGCAGCTTATGCTAAAGAATCAAGTAAAAATCCTTCTTATACTAAAGCCGTATGGTTTCCTGCTGAACAGATAATTGAAATTACAAAAACCTTGCAGGATGGGAAACATGATGGACTTAGGATTTATTTCGGCCAATATACTGCTAACACGCTTGATGGTTTAGCTAGCGAATATGTAGGCAGAAACACGGTTTTACTCACACCAACTTTTGCTGCAGGTCAAATTAAAAGCTCAGGTGGTATCACTGGTGAGCATGAAGATGATACAGAAGATATTGGAAATAAAGGTAGCCTCTGCCCAAAAGAGTGCGATGGAACTGAATTATAATGTTTATTTCCCTATCCATAATAACCGTTGTAGAACTATTATGCTTCATTCTAGGGCTAATTACACTTTTGGGTGATAAGAAACCTTTATGGAGAAATACACTCATTTTTTTATTGATTGTGTGTTTAACTGAAGTTATCCTGGGCAGGTGGGCAGCCAGAAAGTTCCATAACAACATATTTATTTATAATATTTATACGCTTTTTGAGGCTGGCTTCATTTCTGCAGGAATTTATCAATGCCTTAAAAAATATATCAATCCGACGAAAATCATCACCATCGGATTGGTGATTTTTTACGTGACATATATCGCTTTCTTTGTAACTCATGGCATCAGCCCCTACAATACCTGGGCTGCATCAATTTTGGCGGTTATTTTTGTGTTATATTGCCTTTACTATTATTACCTGGTAATTTCAGCCGACGAACTAATGGAGATTAACACCAGCCCCGAATTCTGGTGGATGACAGCAGTGCTGTTTTTTTACTTTGGTAGCACTACAGGTAATTTGTTCCACGAGTTATTTACTTCAATTGTAATAGGTAAATTTTCTATTCGTGGTCATCTTTTTAATGTACTCAATGTGATATTTTACAGCCTTTGGGCATACTCATTTATATGCAGGATCAAACAACGCAGATTACAATCTTAGTAATCATTTCTACAACGATATTCTTGCTCATGCCCATATTTTTGGTATTTTATATCAAAATCAGCATTAAGTATAGAAAAAATCATGTGCTCGAAAAAACTGCCATGAAGCAAAAGTTTGATGCAGAATTGTTAAAGACACAACTTGAAGTACAGGAGCAAACCATGCAAAGTATTGCTACTGAATTACACGATAACGTTGGCCAGCTACTGAGTTTAACAACATTAACCTTAAATTCCATCGACTTAAATAATACCGAAAAAGCCGGCAAGAAAATAGACAACTCATTAGGACTTGTAAATAATTCCATTAAAGAACTGAGAGAATTAGCTAAACTTCTTCACGGCGAACAGATTGTTCAAAATGGAATAGGGCATGCGATCGAACAAGAACTAAACTGGCTTAACAAGGCGGGGGTACATCAACTCATTGTAAGCAACAACTTAATTGATTTAAATTATACCTCACCTGATAAGGATCTTATTATTTTACGCTTACTTCAGGAAATCATCAATAACATTATTAAGCATGCAAAAGCTTCGGTAATTGAGGTAGAAGGCTACTTCAAGGAGAATACGCTATATTTAAATGTAAAAGAAAATGGAGTAGGCTTTGATGTTGAAGAAACCAGAGGCCGGCGGACGGGCATGGGATTAAACTCCATTTATAAAAGAATAGAGATGATAAATGGAAAGTTAGCGCTAAATTCGTCGCCCAACCACGGAACCACCATATTAATCGAAATACCTTATCCATAGAAGATGTCAGCCGAAAAAATTTCCATTGCTATTGTAGATGATCATACGCTTTTCCGTTCAGGATTAGCCAGCTTGCTTGATGAATTTGATGAAATTGAAATACTTTTCGAGAGTACAAATGGTCAGGACCTTCAAACCAAAATTAAAAATCAGCCTGATGTCGATCTTATCCTGATGGATATTAATATGCCGGTAATGGACGGTTTTGCTGCTACCAAATGGATTAAAGAATATCATCCCAATGTGAATGTCCTGGCATTGAGCATGCTTGAGGATGAAAAAGCCATTATCGGGATGCTAAGAGCGGGTGCTAGTGGTTATATGCTAAAGGAATCTACCCCTAATGAATTGTTAACAGCAATCAAAACAGTGACGGAAAAAGGATTCTTTGTAAATGATTTGGTTTCAGGCAGATTGCTTGTTGCATTAAAAGATGGAGACGCAAAACCCATCTTCAGCGCCAGAGAGCTCACATTTCTTCAGCACTGCAGTACAGAGCATACTTACAAAGAAATAGCAGAGCTTATGAACGTAAGCCATAGAACTGTTGATAATTACCGTGAATCTTTATTCGCAAAACTCAATATCAGATCTCGCACAGGCTTGGTTGTCTATGGCATCAAGAACGGTTTAATAGTGATATAATTCCTTGTGTAATAGTTTTTAACACACAAATATTTTTATAAAAATTTGGATAACTAAATAATTAGTTTTAACTTTAGTTAAGGCAATTGCTTTGCCCGTATCCTTATTATAAAATAAAAATGGAAATTAAAGATTTAACCAAGGCTGAAGAGCAGATCATGCAGGTGCTATGGCAGCTAGAAAAAGCATTTGTTAAAGATGTGATTGACGAACTCCCTTTACCTAAACCCGCTTACAACACTGTTTCAACAATTATCCGGATTTTGGAAACAAAAGGCTTTATTGGCCATGAGGCTTTTGGGAAGGCCCATCAATACCATCCACTTATTAGCAAAGAAGCATACAAACGTTACGCAACAGAAAAACTATTGGGTAACTATTTCGAAAACTCAGTGGAGAGTATGTTCTCATTTTTCGTGAAAGAAGAGAAATTAGACTTGAGTGATGTGGATGAAATCTTGAAGATGATTGATAAAATTAAACATAAACCCAAATGAGTTTTGCACACTACCTACTTCAAGTAAACTTATACCTAATTGTATTTTATATTGTATATAAAATTCTATTGGATAAGGAAACCTATTTCATGCTAAACCGTGTTTATCTAGTTGCTGCCGGTTTGTTATCCATTTCAATACCTTTTATCCGGTTAGAATGGCTTACCGAACAAAAAGCTGCCCAACAGGTTTATGCCACCGTTAATTGGGATGCAATACTCCAGCAGGCCACTATAGTTACTGAAAATGAAAAAGGCTTGAATTGGGGAACTGCACTGGTTTATATTTATATGATAGGTGTATTGTTTTGCTTTGGCAGGTTAGTGTACAATTTATTGTCTGTTCAAAAATTAATTAAAAACGCCAGGGCAGGATCTGCATTTTCTTTTTACAAAAACAAAGTTGTCGACCA
>NZ_AJLG01000210.1 GCF_000258495.1 Pedobacter agri PB92 | reverse complement strand
TTTTCCCATCAGAGAAGTTGAGTATTGGTTATGGCTATGATTTCTCAATCGGACCATTGCAAGGTTACAGTGGCGGAACACATGAAATTTCGATAGCATACTCTTTTATTAAGCCTAATATTAGAATCGCAACACCGAGGGTTTTCTAAATTATATGAATTTTGAAGTTATGTATAATAAAGTCTACACGTTGAATTAGATAAAAGCAGTCGATATTTGAATAAAAATGTTTACAAATTAGATAAAAAGGTTACAAATTATTAAATTGCAAGATATTAGTTGAACATGAAAGCAAAGAACACAGGGAGTACATTCACGGTATTGATTGCCGATGACCACGAAATTATTCGCAGAGGCTTAAAAAGTTTGATTTCTGACTTTTGGGCTGGTGTTGAAATCATTTGTGCCGGAACGCTTGAACAGGCATTGGTAGAAACCGAGAAATCACCTAATTTAATTATTATCGATGTGAATTTGCCTGGTGGGAATAATCTAAGGGTGATTGATCAAATCAAACTGGTTCAGCCAAACGCTAAAATATTAGTCTTTTCGTCGTTAAACGAGAACATCTATGCAGTGCCTTATTTAAAATCAGGCGCATCGGGGTATCTCACAAAAAATGCAGAAGAATCTGAGATTGTTACCGCGATCACTACAATATTGGCAGGAAGCCGTTACTCTAGCAGGAATGTTAAAGAAAATATGTTTAATAGTATTTTAGGTAATGATGCTGATAATCCATTTACCAAACTATCGGGCAGAGAGTTGGAAGTAGCAGAGTTATTAACCAAGGGGGTTGGTGTTTTGGAAATTTCCAATCAGTTAAATCTTCAGATGGGTACTGTAAGTACTTATAAACTCAGACTTTTCCAGAAATTAAAAATTAAAAGTATTATTGAACTTGCAGAGAAAATGAGCATTTACGAAAAATAGGAATGCTTAAAAGCATTCCTATTTTCTATTCTCATTAGTAGTTCCAGCACCTTTTTCCGTTTCTGATTCATTTGGCGTTTCACCCGCCTGACCATACTTCTCTGAAGCACCTTTTCCATTCTGATCAAAACTGGCTTTCTCTTTAGAGTTCCCTTTAGTTTTGCCTTTTTCTTCTTCTTGTTCTTTAGCTGCCATATCGTTCATGTTTATAATCTACAACAAGAACTGCGCAGCAAAGTTTTGATTCTTTGCACTTCAAGTTCATTCTATACGAAGAATTGTTCTTAAATCTTCGATAGATATTTTGTTGACCTTTTAACTTGTTTATTGGGAAATATACTCCAAAATATAAAATGAAAATTATGGAACAATGAATAGTGATAATGTACAATAGCAAAAAAGATTTGGTTTTATTATACTAGATAGTCATTCTGAAGATTTATTTGTACATGTAACCAGTTTATTGGTTCGTGACCTCAAATCTTGAGTATAATAGCGAACAGGGAAAAAAGGGACTAATTGCGATTAATGTAAAAAAAGTATAAGCTAAGTCTTATTAAGTTCTATATCGTCAGTTATGTTTAAGAAAAGGACTCAAAGCTAGTAATGACCTTTTGATGTGCCGTGGGTTTTACCCATATTCAACAGCTGTTTTTTTTGAGCATAGAACAATCCCAAAACTAACGCTAAAAAAATTAAAACAATAATTAACCATTTCGGCATAACTGCTATTTTGTTTATCAATTAAAAAAGAATCAGGCTATCTTTTCATTTTAAAAGATAGCCTGATTAAATATTATTGGTTTTTTATTGAATCACGGGCTCGTTTCTTAAAGAAGCCCCTGAACAGAAAATTACTTTGTAGAGCTTCCAAATCTTCATCAAGTTTTTTACTGCCTTTTTCCAGATTGGTCATTATCGCTTTTACCTGTTCTGCAGTTTTAGCATCGTTTAAAAGTAAACCAGCCGCATTATCAGTAGTATTCAATTTGCCCGAAGCTTTTTCCAGGTTAGCTGCCATCAAAGAGGCAGACTGTGAAGTTTGTTGTAGGGAAGCGGCAGATTTTTCCAGTTTGGCAAAAACAGCTGTGTCAGTCATCATTTTATTCACCAATCCATTTTTACTATTTAAAGTTTTGCCAAAGGTATTAAGATCCTGAGCGGTTTGAGCCGTTGAAAGCGTGATGCGATTTAGATTGGAAACCATTGTTTTGAAGTTCATTGCCAACTGTTCATCAGATAAAAGCGCACCTGCAGCACCTTTACCATCCACTAAATTTCTGGCCAGGATTTTGAAATCACCTGTAACATCTACCAGGTTTTTGTTGTTTACCTGAAGTGTTTTCATGATATCATCTGTAGATAAAGAGCTATTTACTTTCAGCACATCACCATCTTCTACAAAAGGAAATTTAGGATTACCCCCTGTTAACACCACAATCTTATTTCCGATTAACCCATCAGCGCCAATGCTTGCTCCGGCATCTTTGTGGATGTATTTATGCATATCTTCCTCAATACTTAAAAATACCCGCACTTGTGAGGTGCCAAAAAATTCTATTTTTTTGATTGTGCCAATCTTCACACCTGAAAACCACACATTATTGCCTTTCTTTAATCCCTGAATATCATTAAAAACCACACTAAGGGTAAAGCTTTTTACAAAGGTTTTCTTTTGACTGCCCAATGTAAATATCGCAAATACGAATATCAGAATGCCAATGGCAATGAATATTCCAACCGTTATTTTCTTTTTATTGTCGTTCATGTTTATTGTATAAAGTTGTAGTCAAAAAATGGTTGTGCCTGTGGATCGCCAGTATTGAAGATCTGTTCGAAACTTCCCTGGCGTTCGAAACTTCGCTCCACCAGCATGGCCACTCGGTTTCCGGTTTCTTTAGCGCAGGTTAAATCATGCGTAATTACAATTGCACTGGTATGGTAACGCTCCTGTACTGTATTAATCAATTTGTTTATTTCTTTTGATGTAATGGGGTCGAGGCCAGCGGTTGGCTCATCATAAAGCATAATTTCAGGTTTCAGCATTAAAGTTCTGGCTATACCAATTCGTTTTCGCTGACCACCAGAAAGTTCTGAAGGCATCTGATTAATGGTTTGAGAGAGACCTACCGCATCGAGCATTTCTTCTACAAGCGCATTTACATCGCTTTTACCCATGTCTCTTCGGTTTCTTACCAGTGGAAATTCAAGATTTTCCTTTACAGTCATGCTATCATAAAGCGCACTGTTCTGGAAGGAGAAACCAACTCTTAACCGTAAGGCCAAAAGTTCTTCGTAGGAGATTTCATCAACGATGTGGTCCAGCACTTTCACTAATCCAGAATCAGGACGAAGTAAGCCCACGATAATTTTGATAAGTACAGATTTTCCTGTCCCAGATTTTCCTAAAACCACCAAATTTTCGCCTTTATACAAATCAAGAGAAGCGTTTTCAAGTACCTGGTAACTGCCAAAAGCTTTGTAAAGTCCATTAATCTCGATTACCTTTTCCGCATCTGTATGTATATTTTCTTTCTGTACCATTTGCTGTTAAGTGTTAAAAAGACTGAATATCTGAACGCAAACCACCTCTTCAATAAAAATCAAAAACATGGCGGTTACTACAGAGGAGTTTGCTGCTTTACCCACACCCTCGGTTCCTTTCGAAGAGTTGTACCCTTGGTAGCAACCTACTACAGCGATGGTAAATCCGAATAAAATGGCTTTGAAGGTCGAAGCGATAATATCTAAAAACGTGATGCTTTCCAATGCGCTTTGAAAAAAGGTAGTCGCACTTGTGCCCTCATTTACAGAAACATTTAACAAAGCACCTAACATCCCTACCATAGCGGTATAGAAAGTTAGAATAGGCATGGTGATGGTTGCCGCAAGTACCCGTGTGGTTACTAAAAATTTAAAAGGGTTGGTTGCTGAAACTTCCATCGCATCAATTTGCTCGCTCACCTTCATTGATCCTAATTCAGCCCCGATGCTTGATCCTACTTTCCCTGCTGCGATGAGACCGGTAAGTAGGGGAGCTAAAGTTCTTAAAAGGGCGATGCCCACCAGTGAGGGTAACCATGATGTTGCACCAAACTCAGAAAGCGAGGGACGCGATTGCTTGGTGAAAACCAATCCTGTGATGAAGCCTGTAGTAGAAATCAGCAGCGCAGAGCGATAGCCAATTTCATAACACTGCCGCATCAATTCTTTAAACTCATAGGGCGGGAGAAATGCTTCCTTGAAAAAGCGACCTATAAAGCTAAAAACTTCGTAAAGGCTAATGAATGTTTGCGCAAATTTGCCAACCGGCTTCGGCGCATCTTTACTATTTTCATGTTTGTTTATTCCCATCTTGGCGCCTTATTTGATTTTATGGAATCTTTCTCAGCATCCTGTGCTTTCTCTTTTTGGTAACTTGCAATCTTTAAGGTATCAGCTGGTGAAAGGCTATTGAAAAGCACTTTGAAAGTGTTATTAAGCATCGTATTTTGTTCATTAAACGCGGCTTCGGTTATCTTTCCTTCGCTCAATTTTTTCCGTAGTGCATACTTTTGATCGATAAGGGCTCTAGTTGAATCAACGATCGCATCATTTGATAGCGTTACCGGTTTGTCTACCTTGATTCCTCCGGCGCCCTGCTCAGGATTTGTGTTATGGCACCCGATACCCAATAAAGTGATCATCAACAGAAGTATAAATTTCATGTTAACAATACATATATGATGCGCAATTGTTTGTGAGGTAGCGTTTTATTTAAGCAGTAAAATTTTTCAAATCAAGAACGATTTAAACCAAAAGTCTTTAATGGAACCAGCTATAGAAATTTCGATGAAGATTGAAATCTTCTATTGTATCTTACCAAATCACGACTGAATTATATTTACAACTAATGGTTGTAAAATAAGAATTGACATAAGTCAAATGATCTAAGAGGCTGTGGCAATTTAATTAGCTTCAGATGGGCTATAAACAGCCTTTATTTTCTGGATAAGTCAACATATTAACAACGTGTAGAACTAATAATACACAAAAATAATTCGTTACATTAATTTGACAAAGCATTGTAATATCTTCGTAGCCGAATTGCTATGCCTGTAAGCAGAGGTGATAAAAGTTAAAGGCTTTTAAAACCGGGAGGTTTAAAATTTCGTAAGAAATTTATAATCAACAGACTTATAAAATTGCATCATCCCAATTGTTGCAGCTCTTATCGTCCCGTGTATGAATAAAACTCTACTTTATTCGTGTGGCTTCACACGAAATTATTCTTGTTGTAACCATTATTTAACGAAGAAATTCGTTAAATGTTTTGGCGCTTTTCTGCTTTTTGTGATTTTATTTCTTTCTACAGGGTTACAAGATGCTTTTGCACAGTTTACGATTACTGAAAATTTTAAAGGCAGTACCGCTAATGGTGTTAAAAGAGGAGATAATGCAACGTTAACATCAGGTACTCTAGATCCTGTTAATGATGGTTGGTTAAGGCTAACATCTGCTTCTGGGAATCAAAAAGGATATGCATACGTAGATAAATCATTTCCATCAACATTAGGTGTTTTAATTGATTTTGAATATAAAACTTGGCGTAATACAGCGGACAATACATATAACGGCGCAGATGGAATTGGCTTGTTTTTATTTGATGCAACGGCCAATTTTGCACTGGGTGGTTATGGTGGATCTTTGGGATATGCGCCGATTACTGGAACTACCGCTAACGGATTGGCTGGCGGTTATATTGGGATAGGTATAGACGAGTTTGGCAACTTTGCTAATCCAACAGAAGGTAGAATAGGAGGCCCCGGGCCTCGACCAAATTCTATAGTTTTACGAGGGCCTACAACGGCGTCAGCATCAACTACAAACCCTTATCTAGCCGGCGTTACATTAAAAGATGCAAATCAGGTATTAGATATTACAAATAATACAGGGTCGACAACAGAAAACCAGGTTGATTATAATACTGTCACTACTACCCGACCGACGAATGCGCAATTTTACAGGAGGGTTCAAGTCGAAATTACGCCTGTACCTGGTAATCTATATAAAATTACGATAAGATGGACAAAAACACCTAATGGTGCTTTTACCGATTTACTTACCTATACGACAGCTACTGCACCACCAGCACAATTAAAACTTGGGTTTGCAGCATCAACAGGAGGGGGGTTTAACAATCACGAAATTAGAAATTTACTCGTTACCACACCGGGTAATATAAGAGTGGTTAAAACTGCAGATAAGAGCTCGCTTATTTTAGGTGCTTCAACTCCTTTAACTTATACCATCTCCGTTGTTAACGACACTGATGCTGATTTAACAGATGTTGCACTTAATGATATTCTTAAGGATGGAAACGGTAATATTATTCCAAGTGCAAGTTTTACTATTAACAGTATTACTTATAGTGGTTTTGCAGCCAATACAGCTAATTCAACACTTCCCACAACATCTCCAACAAATACGTTTAACGCAAAATTTAACATGTTGAAGAACTCAACGGGTGTAATTACTGTAAACGGAACATTGAATGCTAATGCAACAATGCCTGTAGGAAATCAGTTTTTCAATACCGTTACAGTTACCCCCTCTGATATTACTGACCAAGATTTGGATAACAATACTTCGACAGTCGCAACCGCTATTTATCCGGCCAATGTAGATTTTATCGTTGATAAAGCTGTTGATAAAAGCTGTGTTGACCTGACTAATGGAAATACTTTCACATTAACAGTATCAAATATTGGTACATCAAATGCGCTTGGTGCTAATAGACGCGTAGAAGTAACGGACGTAATTCCCACTGGATATACAATTTCTGCTATAAATGCCCCTAACTGGACGGTCTCAAATACAGGAAATACTTATAAATTTTCAAAGTCGAATGCGAATTTAAATGCTGGACTCAGTTACGCCGATAAAATTTCATTTAATTTGAAGAAGGTATCTGGTACGGCAATAGACTACAGCAACACAGCTTCAGTTGTTTATTATAATACCTCTACTACACCAGAAACCATTGAAGAGCCCGCAGCAAATAGAAATAATAATTCCTCCACTGTAATAGTCTATGCAGCTCCTAATTCAGGCCCTACGGTCACTTCACCAGTTACATATTGTGTTGGTGCAACTGCGGCGGCGCTCACTGCCACACCAACCGGCTCCAATACCTTAATTTGGTACACATCTCCCGGTGGCACAGGAAGTACAAATGCACCAAGGCCAAATACTTCAAGTGTCGGAAGCACTACATATTATGTAAGTCAAACAAATGGTACTTGTGAAAGTTCACAAACTCCGATCGTAGTAAATGTGGTAGCCGCAGTAACG
>NZ_AJLG01000209.1 GCF_000258495.1 Pedobacter agri PB92 | reverse complement strand
CGAAACAGATGGTTCGCGAAGGTGCATTAGGTGAAATCAGAAAAATCATTGTGGAATATCCTCAGGGCTGGTTAAGTACCTTATCTGAACGCGAAGGAAATGCTCAGGCAGCCTGGCGCACAGATCCATCTAAAACGGGCAAAAGCGGAAGCATGGGCGATATTGGCACACATGCCGCACATTTAGCAGAATATATCTCTGGTCTGAAAATCACTAAAATATGTGCAGATCTAAACATTGTTGTTCCAGGAAGAGCAATTGATGATGATGGAAATGTTCTATTGAAATTTGACAATGGATCAAACGGAGTATTAATTGCTTCACAAATTGCTGCAGGTGAAGAAAACGCCTTAAAAATTAAAGTTTATGGCGAAAAAGGTGGCTTGGAATGGCATCAAATGGAACCAAATACAATGATTGTTAAATGGTCAGATGCGCCTGCTCAAATCTACAGAACAGGAAATGGCTTCATGGGTAGCTTTGCACAACACAACACACGTACGCCTGGTGGTCACCCTGAAGGTTATTTGGAAGCTTTTGCTAATATTTATAAAAACTTTGCGTTAACAGTAAATGCCAAATTAAATAACGAAGAACCTACTGCTGAAATGCTGGATTTTCCAACAACCGAAGATGGTGTTCGTGGAATGGCTTTTATTGAAAATGTAGTAGCATCGAGCCAATCGGATTTGAAATGGCACGATTATAAAATTTAATTCTTCGCATGACGACATTAAAAGGACCAGGAGTATTTCTAGCCCAGTTTATTGGAGATGAAGCTCCCTTCAATTCTTTAGATAATATTTGTAAATGGGCTGCTGATTTAGGTTTTAAAGGTATTCAGATGCCAACGCTGGATAAAAGATTTATTGATCTTCAGCAAGCTGCCGAAAGTAAAACTTATGCAGATGAACTTAAAGGAAAAATTGCAGCTCACGGTTTAGAAATTACGGAATTATCTACTCATTTACAGGGGCAATTGGTAGCTGTACATCCTGCATACGATGATTTATTTGATGCTTTTGCACCAAAAGAAGTTCATGGAAACCCAAAAGCCAGAACAGAATGGGCAGTGCAACAAATGAAATATGCGGCAAAAGCATCGCAAAACCTGGGTTTAAACGCTCATGCCACTTTTAGCGGCTCGTTATTATGGCAATATTTTCATCCGTGGCCACAACGCCCGGCGGGTTTGGTAGAAGAAGGCTTTGCTGAATTAGCTAAACGCTGGACACCAATTTTGAATGAATTTGATCAGCATGGCGTTGATGTTTGCTATGAGATTCATCCCGGAGAAGATTTATTCGATGGCGAAACCTATGAAATGTTTTTAGCTGCGGTTAATAATCATCCTCGGGCATGCTTATTGTATGATCCTTCTCACTTTGTTTTGCAGCAACTGGATTATATTCAATATATCGACTTTTATCACGAAAGAATTAAGGCTTTCCACGTGAAAGACGCAGAATTTAATCCAACAGGTAAACAGGGTACTTTCGGTGGATACCAAAGTTGGGCCAACCGTGCTGGAAGATATCGTTCTCCAGGCGATGGCCAGGTTGATTTTAAAACCATTTTCAGTAAATTAGCACAATACGACTTTAAAGGTTGGGCCGTTATGGAATGGGAATGTTGCATAAAAAATCAAGAAGATGGTGCTCGTGAAGGATCGGAGTTTATTCAGAAACATATTATTAATGTAACTGAAAAAGCATTTGATGATTTTGCAGCATCGGGTAGTGATAGCGCTTTCAATAAAAAAATATTAGGATTACAAGACTAACAACACACACACAAATGAAAAAGACATTTTTAGGTTTAGGCGCAATAGTGATTTTTATGGCGTCTTTTTCGAAAGCAGATTTAGAGAAGGAGAAAATGGTGGTTGCCACAGCAACTTTAACCCATCACGAGTTTCAAATGAGTGCCGGTGAAAAACTGATTAATAAATCAGATTGTATCGGCTGCCACAACAAAGTGAACAAAATTATCGGTCCATCTTACACCGAGATCGCTAAAAAATATCCTGCTACAGAGAAAAACATCAATTACCTGGCTGATAAGATTATCAAAGGTGGTACAGGTGTTTGGGGCACTATGCCAATGACAGCACATGCTACGCTGAAACCAGCTGATGCTAAGTTGATGGTGAAATATATTCTTTCGTTGAAGAAAAAATAAGCTAAACATCCTATAAACTTCAAATACTAATGAAAACAGATCAAGAAAATAAAAGCACGACTAACCGCCGTGATTTTATTAAAACGAGTGCCATCGCTGCCGCAGCATTTATGATTGTTCCACGCCATGTTTTGGGCGGACCGGGCTATTTAGCTCCAAGCGATCGATTAATTATTGCGGGTATTGGTGTTGGTGGTAAAGGGCAAAGTGATATTGCCATGTTCGCTAAAAGCGGAAAAGCTGATATCGCTTATCTATGCGATGTTGATGACCGTCGTGCAGCAACCAGCGTTAAAAATTTCCCAAAAGCGAAATACTATAAAGATTATCGTGAGATGTTAGATAAAGAGCACAAAAATTTTGATGCTGTTTCTATCTCTACACCTGATCATAACCACGCTATACAGGCTTTAGCAGCGATGCAATTGGGTAAACATGTTTATGTTCAAAAACCATTAACGCATGATATTTACGAAGCTCGTATTTTAACTGCTGCGGCTAAAAAATATAAGGTGGTTACTCAAATGGGTAATCAGGGTGCGTCAAATGATGGCCCTCGCCAAATGAAAGAATGGTACGAAGCTGGTTTAATTGGCGATGTACACACTGTTTACGCTTGGACAGATCGTCCGGTTTGGCCTCAGGGTATTCCATGGCCAGCTAAAAAAAGCGAAATTCCTAAAGAATTAGATTGGAATTTATGGTTGGGTACCGCTCCTGAAAAAGATTTTGTTGATAAACTAGTTCCTTTTAACTGGCGTGGCTGGTGGGACTACGGAACGGGTGCTCTTGGCGATATGGGTTGCCACTTAATTGAAGCTCCGTTCAGCGTACTGAACCTGAAATATGCAAAAGAAGTAGAGGCAAGTGTAGGTTCTGTTTACGTTGATGAATTTAAACGTGGATATTTCCCAGAAAGCTGTCCTCCATCAAGTCATGTTACTTTAAAATTCCCTAAAACAGATAAAACCAAAGGTGATGTTACCTTACACTGGATGGATGGTGGTATTCAACCAGAGCGTCCTGTTGAATTGGAAGCAAACGAAACTTTTGGTGATGGTGGTAATGGCACATTATTCATCGGAACAAAAGGTAAAATGATGTCTGAAACTTACAGTGCGAATCCGAAACTATTGCCTTTAAGCAGAAATAAAGATATCAAAGTAAAAGAAAAATATGCCCGTGTTAAAGATGGTGCAAATGGACACTACGCACAATGGGTTGATGCTGCAATTGCAGGTTATGAAAAACAGGAAGTAAGTTCTCCATTTGAAATTGCTGGACCATTGACAGAAGCCTTATTGATGGCAAACTTAGCCATCAGAAGTTTCGACATCAAGAAAAATGTAAACGGTAAAAACACTTATCCTGGCAGATATATGAAAATGCTTTGGGATAACGATAACATGAAAATTACAAATTTTGATGAAGCAAATCAATTCGTAAAACGCGAATATCGTCAAGGCTGGAATAACTTAACTCTTTAATTCAACTTCGTCATTGCGATATGTAAAGTAACCCGATAATATGGTAGCTTTATATATCGCATTGGCTGTAAATAAAACACCATGAAAAAAATGATTCTTTCTGCCTGCATTTTACTGGCAGTATCTCAAATATCTCAGGCACAAAAGGGTTTCAAACCTTTATTCGATGGAAAAACCACAACAGGTTGGCATACTTACAACAAAACTACAGTAGGTAGCGGCTGGCAGGTTCAGGATGGTGCTTTGCACTTAGACCCAAAAACCAAAGGAACTGATGGCGGCGGCGATTTAGTTACCGACAAAGAATACAAAGATTTCCATTTAAAATATGACTGGAAAGTAGCTCCGAAAGCTAATAGCGGACTTATATTTTACGTTCACGAAGAACCAAAATATCATGCCACCTACTCTACCGGCTTAGAAATGCAGGTTTTAGATAATGATGGACATCCGGACGGCAAAATCACCAAACACCGTGCTGGTGATTTATATGACTTAATTAAAAGTAAATCAGAACCTGTTAAGGCAGTTGGCGAATGGAACAAAGCAGAAATCATCAGTAAAAAAGGAAATTTAACACTTATTTTAAATGGTGTTGAAGTAGTGAAAACTACGCTATGGGATGAAAACTGGAAAAACCTGGTTGCAGGAAGCAAATTTGCTAAATGGGAAAACTGGGGAACTTTCAAATCTGGAAAAATTGCATTGCAAGATCATGGAGATGAAGTTTGGTACAAAAACATCACTGTAAAAGAACTATAAAATAAGGTCGAGATTTAGGTTAAGGTCGAAAGCTAAATTTCAATCTATGTCTTAGCCTCAACTTTAACCTCAATCTAAGCCTAAACCTTAACCTTATATAAACCAAATGAATAGCACTACTCGCTTTAAACTTTCTACCATGATGTTCCTGGAATTTTTTGTCTGGGGAGCCTGGTTTGTAACACTGGGAACATTTCTAGGGAACAATTTAAAAGCTACAGGCGCCGAAACCGGAGCTGTATTTTCAACACAATCATGGGGCGCAATTATTGCACCGTTTATTGTAGGTTTAATTGCCGACAGATATTTCAACGCAGAAAGAATTCTTGGTGTTTTGCACCTCATTGGAGCGTTATTGATGTACCAGATGTACAACGCAACCGATATCAGTGTGTTTTACCCTTATGTGTTGGGTTATATGATCATTTTTATGCCTACCCTGGCGCTGGTGAATTCAGTATCATTTAACCAGATGAATGATCCGGAAAAGGAATTTTCATCCATTCGTATTTGGGGAACCATCGGCTGGATTGCAGCGGGTTTATTGATTAGTTACTTCTTCCATTGGGATTCAAAGGAAGGCACTGAAAGTGGTTTGCTAAGAAACACTTTTGCAATGGCAGGAATTGTATCTTTGGTGTTAGGTTTATTTAGTTTTGCTTTGCCAAAAACACCACCTAAGGTTTCTTCAACAGAGAAAATAAAAATCGGCGATCTTATTGGATTAGATGCCTTAAAATTATTAAAAGATCGAAATTTTTTAATTTTCTTCATTTCATCTATTCTGATTTGTATCCCTCTTGCGTTCTATTACCAAAATGCAAATCCATTCCTTTCAAATATTGGGATGGATAATCCTACTGGAAAAATGACCATTGGGCAGGCTTCTGAAGTAATTTTCTTATTATTTATTCCAATCTTTTTCAAAAGATTTGGATTCAAGATGACCATTTTGGTAGGTATGCTGGCTTGGGCAGTTCGATATGCTTTGTTTGCCTATGGAAATGCCGGAGAACTAAGTTTTATGTTAATTTTAGGCATTGCCTTACATGGGGTTTGTTATGATTTCTTTTTTGTATCCGGACAGATTTACACAAATTCAAAAGCTGGAGAGCGGTTCAAAAGTTCTGCTCAAGGCTTGATTACTTTGGCTACCTACGGTGTAGGTATGTTAATTGGTTTTGCGGTAGCAGGTAAAATTTCTGATGCTTACAAAGCTGTAGATGGCACAATGGATTGGAAAATGATTTGGATAATTCCTGCAGGAATTGCGCTTGTGGTATTCATTCTATTTGCGTTAACATTTAACGATAAAACAAAATCTGAAATAGAAGCTAAAGCTTTGTAATCATGCCTTCGAATCTAAATAGAAGAAATGCATTAAAGAACATCATTGCAGGAACTGCTGCAATTGGTGTTTCTTCTGGTTTAGCCACATTTGCAATGGATCAATCGAATAAGAAAAATACAGCCAGCTTGAAAGGAAACGTAAATCATTCCGTTTGCAGGTGGTGTTTTAGTACACTTTATGTAGAAACGCTTTGTACAGAGGCCAAAAAAATCGGCATAAAAGGCATTGATTTGGTTGGCCCAAAAGATTGGCCCATCCTGAAAAAACATGGTTTGGAATCTACCATGTGTAATGGTGCAGAAATTAATTTAGTTGATGGATTTAATGACGAAAAGTTTCATGAAACCCTGATCAAAAATTATTCAGAAATGATTCCGTTAGTTGCCGCTGCTGGCTATAAAAACCTGATTTGCTTTAGCGGTAATCGCCGGGGCAAAGATGATGAAACGGGCTTGAACAATTGCGTTAAAGGCTTAAAGCAATTGATGCCGTTGGCCGAAAAACATGGCGTAATTTTGGTGATGGAACTACTAAACAGCAAAATCAACCATAAAGATTATCAGTGTGATAAAACGGCCTGGGGTGTTGAACTTTGTAAACGTTTAGGATCTGAAAACTTTAAATTGCTATATGATATTTATCATATGCAGATTGATGAAGGTGATGTTATTCATACGATCAAAGAAAATCATCAATATATTGCCCATTATCACACCGCAGGCGTTCCTGGCAGAAATGAAATTGATGATAGCCAGGAATTAAATTACCCGGCGATAATGAAAGCCATTGTTGGAACCGGCTTTAAAGGTTTCGTTGCACAAGAGTTTATACCAAAAAATGCAAATAAATTAGCTTCGTTAAAACAGGCGATTTCTATTTGCGACATTTAATTATATCATATGTTATCAAGAAAAAGTTTTATGATCAGCAGTTGCTTAGCCATAGCAACATTACTTTTAGCGCCATCTTTTGCCTGTGTTGCACAGAAAAAAGCAGTAGGTCTTCAATTGTATTCATTGAGAGTTGATCTTCCAAAAGATTTAAAAGGAACAATTGAAAAAGTAGGCAAGGCGGGTTTTAGCCAGGTGGAAACTTATGGCTTTTCAATCAAAGATCAGTTTTGGGGATTAACACCCATTGAGTTTAAGAAACTTCTTGCTGCCAATGGCCTAACCGCTGTAAGTAATCACTTCAGCCTGGGAAGTTACCTTTCAGACGGTAATACCAGTGAACTGAAAGCCTCAATAGCAGCTGCAAAAGTTTTAGGTAGCAAATATGTAACTATTCCATATTTGGATCAAAGCATCAGAAAAACCGCTGCTGATTATAAAAAAATCGCTGCTAAAATTAATGTTGCGGCCAAAATGTGTAAAGATGCAGGTTTACGCTTAGCCTACCACAATCACGATTTTGAATTTGAGAAATTTGGTGAAACCACGGGATATCAGATTCTGTTGAACGAAACTGATAAAAACCTGGTCGATTTTGAACTGGATTTATATTGGGTTGCTCGTTCGGGAAATGATCCATTAAAATTATTTAAACAAAATCCAGGACGTTTTACCATGTGGCACGTGAAGGATATGGATAAAACAAATCCTGCATTAAATGCAGAAGTTGGAACTGGAAGCATCGATTGGAAACCAATCTTCGCTGCTGCTAAACTTTCTGGCATGAAATACTTTTTCGTTGAGCATGAAACTAATTACAAACCGAATCCTATCGAATCAGTTGCAGCAAGCTGTGACTATCTTAAAAAGAATATCTTATAACAGGCGTTAGTTCACATAAAAGGTCGTAGCCTATCGCTACGACCTTTTTTTTTGCATGATTTCCTATCCAGTTAACGGTCGCATCAAGACGCTAGATTAAGATTGCTAATTTAACTTTCCCGCTAAAACGCATGTATTTTTAAAGCGTTTTGTATTCCCATTCAAATCGAATACATCAAATAAAATGATGTAGATTCCTATGGCAGCTTTTTGACCCTGCTCATCCAATCCATCCCAAGTTAAATTCCCGTTTG
>NZ_AJLG01000208.1 GCF_000258495.1 Pedobacter agri PB92 | reverse complement strand
GATCATGGCAGAGCTGAAAAAAAGCGGTGGTGTGATTGAATTAGGCGACAAAAGCTCCCCTGAAGAAATTTATCATCGTTTTCAGATTAGCAAAAGTGCATTTAAGAAAACCATTGGCTCATTATACAAAGAGCGTTTAATTGTGCTTTCTGATGATTCGATTCGGCTATTGACGGATGATGATGCTGAATAAAAGTCTGTAATTTCTGAAACCATGTAAGACATTTGAACTCAGATGTCTTATATGGCGAGCTAACTGCTTAAAGACTAGTTTAAGTTAAATTTATCGTTTTTAATTTTTACCATATTGGATGCTGAAATGATTGATACAATCATGATTCCGATCATTACAGCTAAAATGCCTTGGAGGGTAGAATAAATTTTAGTTCCTGAAACAAGGATTTTTGAATCTTTAATCAGCTCATCTCCTACTTCTGATTGGATTTTAATTAGGGCAGAAAGTTTTGCCAGGGTTTGCGTGGCTGTACTTCGCCCAATGGAATCGTAAATTTGCTTTCTTTCATAACCATTCAAACCAAGCATTTTGTTTTCCAATTGCTGCTGAACAAGCAAAGCAGTTTTCAAATCATCAAGGAAAGTTTTTTCCTGTTTTACCAGAAATGTTAATTCATATTTATTGATTACCGAATCGATAATCCTATTGTGCCTGTTAATTTTAAATACACTTCCAAATGAATGAGTTTCAGCATCAGTCAGGGCATCCTGTAAAATCGCATTTTTGTGGTAAAGGTTTTCGGCGATGAAATATAAATCAGTTGCTGGAATCAACCTGTCCTTGTGCATAGAGATAAATGATTCATTAATCTTCGATACACTTTTATCTTCTAAAAAACGGATAAGCAAAGTGCAACACATAATACAGAAAAGAAAGAATGCTACTTTAAGCTTATTTTTTAAACTAAATGCGAATTTCATAGGGTTTTCATTTTATTAAAAATAATCTGCCTGAGCCGTTTTGGCAAAGAGCTGTGGCGCAAAGTTTACCAGGTAAAGTTCCTTTTTGGCTCGTGTAACAGCGGTATACAACCAGCGAAGAAAATCCAGATCAATCATCTCTTCGGTTAGATAGCCCTGGTCTGCAAAAACGGCATCCCATTGACCGCCCTGAGCTTTATGGCAGGTAACCGCATAAGCAAATTTGATTTGCAAAGCGTTATAAAACGGATCGGCTTTAATGGCCAGCATTCGTTCCCGCTTGTTAGCAATGTGCTCATAATCCTCATTCAAACCATCGAAAAGTTTCTTATTTTGATCGTAAGGCAGGTTTGCCGATTCCAGATTCAGAGTATCCAACATCACTTTGCAACTAATTTGTCCCGCAGCCGGAAAATCCAAGAACTCAAGCGTAGCATCGGCAAAACGAAAACCATAACGCCCCTCTTCACCACGAACGCGAATAACTTTGGCCATATCGCCGTTGGCAATAAAGGCAGTTTCCTCGTTTTCGGGCAACCAAAAATAATTGTTTCGAACCACCATAATTTGGTCGCCACCCGTTAGTTCTTCTTCGCGATATAGTAATCTTGCCCTGATTTGTTGGTTATAAATATTGGCCGATTTGTTAGAGCGGCAAACTACCAAAGTATTCTCGATACCAAATTTTCGGTAGGCATATTCCAGCCCTTCAACCAGCCGGGCCCCAGCCATATTGTAGATATCCTGGTAATTTTTAGTTAAAAATTTAGGTAACGGATTTTCAGGATTTTTAGCAATCTGATTCCTCAACATGGTAGCGTTAGCTAAAATCCCTGATTTCTTTTCCTGCCTCACTACTTCTTTTAATTCTACAGAAGTTATTGTTAGCGCAAATTTATCTTTCAAATATTGTTCGTTCAGAGCCGGGCTATCTAGGCTCCCAACTGGTGGCAATTGTGCCGTATCGCCCACAAAAAGCAGGAAACAATTTTTAGTGTTGTATACAAATTCCAGCAAATCTCTCAAAATCGAAGAGCCTGTTTCGTTAAATTCATCTGCAATCATTGAGGCCTCATCAATAATGAAAAGCGTATTTTCTGATAAATTTGGCGCAATTTGAAATTGCATTTCCGGCGATGCAGCAGACCGTTTCCGGTAAATTCTTTTATGGATGGTTAAGGCCTTCCGCTGTGCATAATGACTCATCACTTTGGCCGCCCGCCCCGTCGGCGCTAATAGTTCGCTTCTTAAACCAAATTTACCCAATACTTTTACCAACGCAGCTACCGATGTTGTTTTACCTGTACCTGCGTATCCTTTTAAAACAAAACACCTGAATTCATCATCGTTCTGCAAAAACCTCGACATCCGCTCGCAAAAAAGCAGTTGCTCTTTAGTAGGCAGGTGTTCATAAGCTTGGGCAATAAGTTGACTTTTATCGATGTACATGGATTATTTAATTATTCAATTGTTAAATGGCGCTATAGTTAAATTGTTTTTAAAAGCCACAATTTTAGTTTTTGGAAAGCAATTGCAATGCTAATTGGTTGCGATAATCCGTCTTTCCGCTATATCCCCGATATAAAATCGGGGGATGCCGCTGCAATACGGTTTAGGTGGCAAAGATAAAACACTTTTGAAAGCAACTTCCTGCAAAATGCCTAAGCACTAAATCATCCACCGAGCTAAGCCTTACCACCCTATCTCACTTTTACTTAAACTCTTCCTTAAAATTTTTGGGGGGGGATGCAAAATCGAAGCCTTACTACTAACTTAAATACAAAATTTTCAGCCGGACGGGACAAAAGAACTTAAGAAATACTTCGCACCTCGCAATAACGACTTTTCCATTATAACAACAACGTTTCAATGCGATGCGCCATCACCATTTTCTGCTGTTTACTCCAACTAAAAATGGTAAAATGTCCATCCTGCGATGCAACCAAACCAATCGCCTGCGGCTGGTCGTTAACAAATTGTGCTACAGAAAAATGCCTTGTTCCACCCAGTTGCCCGGGGTACAAAATTTTATCCTCGCCACCAACAATTGGTTCCGAAAACGCGATCTGCTCTACAGTCGGCTTACCTTTCGCACGTCCAATCTTGGCACCAAAAGCTATCAAATCAAATTCTTCGTTAATAATGGTCGCACCATCAACAGCAGTTAAGCCTGCGAGATGCTCCACTTCTCTACGTAAAGCACCCTGAGAAAAAATTTCACTTTGGTTACCACTTTGTTTTGCCAGGTTTGATAATCCACAGAACGGAGGTTCTACCAGGTATTGTATGGGGTGAATAATCGACTCTTCCCACTTCGTATCATTTTTCGGCACAATCAATAATGCACCACCTCGCCCATGGCTACGCATAGAAACAGAAAACTGGATTAAAATATTAATCGGGTCGTTCCAGCTTGCAAGCACCGTCAAATCAAGCAAAGCTTTTAAAATCGGCGGACAATCGCGGTTCCCGCATGAAGTATCGTCTACAATTCTAATCTGCTCTCCTTTTAGTACAGCCACATTAGTATATTTTCCGATGCCGTAAATACGGCGGTGTTTAATTACAATAAGCCCAGGTTCAGAAACATCTACAACAAAGCAAAAGTTGGGAATATTCAAGGTAGTACCCCAAATATACAGTTCGCCGTCTTCCTCCCAAACCCCCAGGTGAATTCCTGAACGCTCAATACCGGGTGCAATTTTAGTTAGCGTATTCGCATTTAGCGGCAAAGGCTTGGCAAATTTTAATGGTTTCGAAGTTTGCGAAGGCGGTAAAAAAGCAATAGAAATGCGAGGTGAATGCCCCTCCTCTTTCCGCAAGCTACTCCAGAAAGCAACATCAATCAGCGCCTCTATCGTTTTCTTATCAGGCTGGGTAGCCAAATCCAACTCTCCTTGCGCCTTTGCATTTGCATGTAGTTTAACAAAATGTTGCTCAATTTTACCTGCAACCGTGTTTGCTGCTTTATAAGTAGGCTTGTAACTCATGTGTCGAATTTAAGCTGAATATTTCAAATTTCAGATAAAGGAAAGGTATGATTTTGGTAAAAAGATTGCGTTTGATTTGACCTTAATAAAAGCCAGAGTCGATCATCACGAAAGGCAAAAAACAAAATTTGAATTTCAGATTTTTGCGGTTTAAACCATTTAATAGTTGATGCACTAGTTTGACCTCTTTGCTAAAAAACTTTGTAGCCTTTGCAGTTAATATTTAAAAAACTCTATTTTTGTTTTAATGAGTAACAACAGTCTTTTATTGGTCGATCCGAATTTTAAAGCTGATGCATCAGTAAATTGCCATTTATTGTTAAAAATAACGAATGACAGTTTTTCGTATGCGGTGATAAATAAGGAGTCGGATGAGATTAATGTAATTTTCGATAAGCAGGGATGTGAGGATGTTGAGCAGGATTTAAAGTTTGCTTTCGAAACTGATGCTCACTTAGCTCAATCGTATGGCGCTATCAAAGCTGCAATTCATACCTCAAACTTCATTTTTATTCCTGATGAATGGTTTGATCAAGAAAACCTTTCCGTTTATACGAAATTCATGGGTTCTGAGCGTAAGATCTACACCAAACATCATGATGAACTAGGCTTTAACACCCTATTTTCTCTGGATGAAAAGGTTGAAGAAAAACTTCCTGAAAACACGGTTGTTTATCCCCAGTCTTCGCCCTTGCTTGCTTTATCCGGCCATTTATCTGGCGATGCATTGCTGGTAGATTTTACGGCTACTTCGTTTAATGTGCTCTTTGTAAAGAATAAAAAAATCACCTTTCAAAACCATTATGAGGCAGAAAATGCTGAGGAATTTAATTACTTCTTATTGTTAATTATTGAGCAACTAGGATTAACAGAGTCTGTCCCGGTGTACCTGCAGGGCATTATTAACGAAGACGATGAGTATTACAGTACGCTTCTAAAATACTTCAATAATCTATATTTCTTTTTTCCCGCAGGAAAACAAAACAGTGAGTTATTGGCTGATATGCCTAAACACTATTTTAGCGGATTGCTTGCTTTGGATTTATGCGAATAATTGGAGGCAGATTAAAAGGAATTCGTTTACAGCCGCCAGCGAATTTACCTGTACGCCCAACTACTGATATGGCAAAAGAGGCGCTTTTCAATATTTTAAACAATAGGTTCGATTTTGAAACCTGTACTGTTCTGGATTTATTTTGTGGTACAGGAAACCTGACTTTTGAATTTGCATCCCGTGATGCTGAAAAGATTTTGGCTGTAGACATGGATTATGGCTGTGTAAACTGGGTTAAAACAACTGCCAGCAAATATGAATTTAAGCAGGTGGAAGTGCGTAAGGGTGATGTTTTTAAACTGCTAAAACAAATGACTGGTGCCTACGATTTAATTTTCGCCGATCCACCTTATAATATGCCTAACATTCCGCAAATTCCGGTGATGGTTGCCTCACAGCAATTGCTTAAACCAGGTGGTTTACTGGTTGTGGAACACCAAAGCAATATGAAACTGAATAGCCAGCCGGGATATACCGAAACCCGTAAATATGGTAATTCGTCATTCAGTTTTTTTGAGTTTAGTTAACCGCAAAGAACAAAAAGTTCTTCGCAAAGAAGAAAAGCTAAAATCCTTAACTATTAAAGTTGTTATTTCGAGCGAGCCTGAAAATCTTTCTAACTAGCAAACGCATCTAAATTTCTCTCCAAAAAGTTTAGTCCTTTCCTACTTTCTGAAATACAGCCATTTTAGCATAAGCTGTTTTAATCTTTCTCTTTTACACTTAAAAATCTATATTTGAATGATGAAGATAGCGCTATTTCCAGGTTCATTCGATCCAATCACCATTGCACACGTTAACATCTTGCAACGTGCCACTCCTCTCTTTGACAAGATTGTAATCGGAATTGGTTTAAATAGCGCCAAGCAAAACTTCCTAAGCGCCGATCAACGTCTACATATTTTAGAAAAAGTTTTCTATGGTTATCAAAATATCGAAATCCAAACTTACGAAGGTTTAACTGTCGATTTTTGCCGTAAAATTAATGCCACTTATATGGTTCGTGGCATTCGTTCAGCATCGGATTTTGAATATGAAAGAGCCATCGCTCAAATCAACCAAACCATGATGCCTGAAGTAGAAACCATTCTGCTATTAAGCAAACCTGAATATTCTGCCATCAGCTCAACCATCGTTCGCGACATCTTAAGAAATCATGGAGATGTAAGTCCATTTGTGCCTAAAGAGGCCTTGGATTTTTTATATAAACCTTGATTTTAGGAATATTTTTTATAGCTGGTGTAACGTTTTCCAAAACAGGTTACTTATTGAGTAAAACTACTAAAGTATGAAAACTCAATTTGGAATTCTTGATGTTGTGGCAACAGCCATGTTTCCTGATGCTTTTTACTTCGCTCATCCAAAAGCCTAAAATGAACGAAACTGAAAACATATTTCTTTCTCTCATCAATCAGCATAAAGCGATTATACATAAAGTTTCAAAAATGTATATGATCGATGCTGAACAACAGCGGGATTTGTTTCAGGAAATTGTGATGCAGCTTTGGAAAGCTTATCCAACTTTTAAGGGCAACAGCAAGTTCTCTACGTGGATGTACCGTGTAGCGCTAAATACGGCATTAGTTTATTTCAAAAAAGATCATCGAAAAGTGGATAAAACGCCACTTAATGAGAATATTGATGTAATTGATACCGACGATAGCGAAGCGAAGGAGGAAAGGTTAGCTTATCTCTACAAAGCTGTTCAGGAATTAAATGCAGTTGAAAAAGCATTAATCTTTCTTTTCCTGGAAAATCAATCACACCGGGAAATTGCCCTAAACCTAGGAATTAGTGAAGTAAACGCCAGGGTAAAACTTAACAGAACAAAAGAAAAATTACAATTCATCATAAAGAAAAATGGTTATGAATTTTGACGATTTAAAAAACGATTGGCAGGCTGATCAATCATCCGAACCAAACATCTCAAAAGATTTACTTGAAATAAAGCAAGCCAAAACACCTATTGATATCCTTCGTAAAAAGATGAAACATGAGTTTAATTACCAGATTGTTGCATTAATTTTAATGGCCGCATTTCCTTACTTATTTGGTTTTTCGCCTCAGATGAAATTAATATTTCTGGCTTTTTATGCGATAACATGTGGTTTTACAGCTCATTATTTTTTCAAATTCTACCGGTTTTATAAGAATTCATACGATATGACCATGGATAGCAGAAAAAGTATCCTTTGGTTTTTCTATGAAATGAAATTAAATATAGAGCTCTACAAAGCACTCACATATATCATTGCTTTTATATGGATGAGTTTTATAACGGTTTATTTACTTATCGAAAAAACTGGTGCGATAAATAGGGTGTTCGCAAAACTTTCGCCAACCTACATACTATTAAACTGTTTTATCACCATCGTGATTATTGGCGTGATTACCGAACTCTGGGCCTGGTATTATTATGGAAAGTATTTAGCCAGGGTTAAAAAAGTGGTAGATGATTTGGATGATGAATAAACATTTCGAACAAATCCTCAGCATATATGATTCTTCATTCTTGCTAGCGCTCGTTTGAAACGAGCGCATAATAGTGTTTTGATTTAATCGCAATTAAAAAAAAGCTTGTGTATCTCAGTGATACAACTGAAAGATCGGTTTTGGGATTACAAAATTCCACCTGCCCTTAACACATCCATAATCGATGGGAAAGTATTTTTTACCACTGGTCCGATATGATTTTTATCTAACCAAACCGCCTCATCAATGCCTTCTTCTTTTTGAGGGATCAGTTTCGGTTCTCCTTTCACTTTCATTTTATACCAATTAGTTTTTTTAATCACCATCTTCGAACCCATGGGATAGTGTGTACGT
>NZ_AJLG01000207.1 GCF_000258495.1 Pedobacter agri PB92 | reverse complement strand
AGTTTTGGAGATACCAAATATAAACCTAGATTAAATGAACAAAAAAAGAAGATACATTTCATTGTTATTACTAATCGGATTAACTACCGTGGATCAGCTCAAGGCTCAATCCTTAAAAAAAGTAATTGATAAAGCTTTTGAACACGCACAGCAACAAAGTTTGTTAATGGCGAAGAAATACGAAAATCAACCAGGCAGATTGCCAAAATCTTTTGAAGGCAACAAAGACACTTCATCAGACTCCAGGTGGTGGTGCAGTGGATTTTTTCCGGGTTCGCTTTGGTATTTGTACGAAAATAATAAAAATCAGGAAGTCCTTAATTATGCTAAAATGTATACTGATAGGGTAGAACGAGAAAAATATACCACTGATAATCACGACGTAGGTTTTATGTTGTATTGCAGTTTTGGAAACGGCTTGCGACTGACCGGCGAGGAACGTTATAAAGAAGTACTATTGACCGGAGCAAAGTCGTTAGCTACCCGCTTTGACCCCAAAGTAGGTTTGATCCGTTCTTGGGATCATAACACTAACGTTTGGCAATACCCTGTGATTATTGATAACCTGATGAATTTGGAACTGATGTTGTGGGCCGCGACTTATTCCAAAAATGAAAACTTCAGGGAAATCGCGATTTCGCATGCGGATAATACCATGATCCACCATTTCAGGCCTGATTTTAGTTCGTACCACGTGGTTTCTTACGATAAAAAAACAGGTTTGCCGCATAAAAAACAGACCCATCAAGGTGCTGCAGATAATTCGGCATGGAGCCGCGGACAATCATGGGGTTTATATGGTTATACCTACCTTTACAGAGAAACTAAAGACAAACGCTATCTGGAACAAGCAAAAAACATCGCTAATTTCTTAATCAATCATCCACAAATGCCCAAAGATTTTATTCCCTATTGGGATTATGATGCACCTCAAATTCCGAATACAACGCGTGATGCATCTGCGGCAACTGTTATGGCTTCAGCATTGATAGAGCTTAGCGATTTTGTTGATGCAGATTTAAAAAAGAGATACATGAAAGTAGTCGATACCCAAATTAGAACCTTAGCTTCGGATGAGTATACTGCTAAATTAGGCGATAATGGAGATTTCATCTTGAAACACAGTACAGGCGCTTTCCCTTTTAAATCAGAAATTGATGCGCCTTTAACCTATGCGGATTATTATTATTTGGAAGCATTATCAAGATTGAAGAAAAGGCTTTAAATAATAGTACAAACACGGTATTCTTTCGTTCAAATTTTTAAACTTTACAAATACACCAATGTCAATCTTTAAGAAAGCATTATTCACGATCTGCTTTTCATTTTGCGGTATCCACTTTTTATCTGCAAAGCTAAATGTTAAGGCCGTGGATATTTATATCAGTCCGAATAATTATAAGTCTGGTACTCAATCAGAACGTATCCAGAGGGCCATCAAAGATGCCAAGAAAACCACGGGAAAAGTAGTAATTCCAAGATTTGATGCCATTACCAAAATGGATGTTTGGTTAATTGATCAGGCAATCTTGCTGCCTGGTGATTTCGAACTGGAACTTAATAACTGTAAAATCAAACTATCAGATAAATGCCGAGATAATTTTATCCGTTCTGCCAATTCAGGTTTAGGAGTTAAGGATATTGCTCCGTTAAAAAATATCAAAGTGGTCGGTGTCGGTAATGTTTTGTTGGAAGGTGCCAGCAATCCGCGTGCTACAGGAGATCACAATAAGACGTTGTCATTAAATCCAGTTGGCTTTGGCCAATCTTTTGGCACTGATGCAGGCAAACCAAACGAGAACCAAAAAGGTGGATGGAGAAATCATGCGATCATTTTAGCATACGTGGATGGTTTCCAGATCAGTGGCATAACTTTAAAAGATTACCACGGTCACGGTTTGGTCATGGAGCGCAGTACTAATGGTGTGGTCAAAGATATTACTTTCGATGTGCGACAAGCTGTCAATGTTGCCGGAATAAAAAAACAAATCCTTAACCAGGACGGAATGGGTGTACGCTTTGGCTGTAAAAACATCATCATCTCTAATATTAAAGGAAAAAGTGGTGACGATTTTATTAATATCGGTTTGACAGATACGGGTATAGAAGCCGGAAAAGAAAATGTGAATGTGGTAAGTGGTTCCGTTTATGCTGGCGAGAAAGATAATATATCTAATATCTACCTTCAAAACTGGCAGGATTTCTATTCACTTTCACATCGGGCCATTCGCATTATGCCTGTTGGTAGATTAAGGATCAGGAATGTATTTATCGAAAACATGATTATCAGCCCTTTGTCTAAAAAAGGATTGGAAGCTGAATTTGCGGAGAACATCAAAGGCCTATTTGTTAGAAACCTGGTAAGTAATCATCAGCTAAAGGCTAAAGGAATAACCGAAGCTTGCTTTAGAGATATTTTTTATATCGGAGAGGGTGATGCGATAGATGTCCAGCAAAGCAATATGGTGGTGGTGGATAATGTAAAGAATGTTAAACCTTAATTGATCTCCAATCCTTTCTTAAAAGCAAGCATCTGCAGAGAACTTTAGCACATTAAACAAATCAACATTTAATAATGAGTAAAAACAACAAATCAAATATAGTCGATAGGTTGATAAGCAATTATTTGTCGGCCCAATTTTTTATTATTACCCTTTTACTGTTCACTACAACGCTTCATGTTTTTGGTCAACAAAAACCGCTGCGGTTATTTCTAATCGGTAATAGTTTCTCTCAAAATGCAAGTAAATTTTTACCGGAAATTAGCGAGTCAGGCGGACATCAGTTAGTTATCGGCCGAGCTGAATTGCCTGGTTGCGAGTTAAAAAGACATTGGGAATCTGTGGTTACTAACGATCAGGATGCATCCAACCCAAAGGGAAGACCATATGGAGGGAAGTCGCTGCGAGAATTGTTAGAATCTGGCAATTGGGATGTTGTTACCATCCAGCAGTATTCATTGTTATCAGGCGATTCAAATACGTATCAGCCATATGCGCAAAATCTTTATAAATTGATCAAGCAGTTACAGCCCCATGCTGAAGTAGTGATTCACCAAACATGGGCTTACCGGGCAGATGCGAAAAATTTTGGTAAGATAGCAGGGGAGGAAAGAGCAAAAGATCAAAACGAGATGTGGATGAAATCAAGAGCGGCCTATCATCATTTGGCGCAAACATTGAAATTGAGAATTGTACCGGTTGGTGATGCAATTCAGCGTGTTAATACAAATCCTAAATGGGGGTTCAAAATAGACACCACTTTTAACTATGAATCAGCTGAGTATCCAAATTTACCCAATCAAACACATTCGCTCAACGTAGGTTATCATTACGATAAAAATAAAAAGTTAACTTTCGATCCCAATCATGCAAATGATGCTGGGTGCTATTTAACAGGATTGGTTTGGTATCAATTTTTGTTTGATGGTGATCCCAATAAAATAAAATTTTTACCTCAAGGTATCGATAAAGAATTTGCTAAAGTTTTGAAAACTGCAGCAAAAAATTAGTCAAGACTTCTTCTAAAAAAACAAAATAATCAATTTCTATCATAATATATCGTTTAATTACAGCAACATGCGAGGCGACGAGAGCAGATCAAGTTACTTTAATCCGCTCTTGTCATGTGTTATGCCTAGTAATCAGTTTTAGGATATAAATCCGAACGCAAATTGTAGTAGGAGTGCTAGCGATTGGCCTCGGTGTTATTGGCGACTGCGAATCCGAAGGTAGCTGACGCCATATGGGTTACTAACACGAAAAATTTAAGCCGAATTGATGTGGATGATGTTGCGTAACAATTAAAAACTCTATATTACACGGAATATTATTAGGTAGATACTTGAACCGCATCCATGGAATACGGATCGACTTAACTCGAGAAATCTGCCTATAATCTGCCGATAGACGTGCGATTGGATTAGAAGAAACAGTTGGTGTCGTAACGTCGGTATAACACTGGGAGAAGTCATAACTAATTGCAAGCGAGAATATTACTGATCCAAGATCTGTATATGAAGAGGCTGCTTTAATCAAGTTTCTTGAGCCAGATGACGATCGAGAGGAATTTTTTTATTTGCTGTTTATAACGTCAAACATAGAATTAGTGTCAACTTAAAGGATGTATTTAGAAAGATGAGTGAGGAAGTGCCCAAGGATAGTCTATTGGGGATCAAGGGAGAAGGCCTTCATACATCTATGGTCGTTTTGAAGATACAGATAATTGGTTTGACTATACTATAAGTATCAAAGCAATATGGACTAAAAGACATCGGTTTACTATTTCAGAAGATTAGGTAATTATGCTTTTCACGCGATGCAAGTTGATAAGGCATCTTAGAAAATTTCTTATAAAGAGTTACTAAATTAACTCATCTGAAACAGAAGAAATCCTTTAATCTTACCCTTCCTTAATTAACCTTGTTGTATTTGTATCATTGAACGCTGGAAATATAAGCTGCAATGTTTGCTATTAGTCATAGTCTAAATAAGTTTATAAAGGTGTTGAAGTTATCAACTGATCGTTAAGGGAGATGCTAATGTCTACAAACAGTGTAAAAGAGAGTTATGACGTCACACTAAAACCAGACTAAAGGAAAAAATATTGGATGATAAAATAAGGCGGTTTAAGACATCCATCTCAAACCACCTACATTCATTAATTAAACTTACCGCTCATGAAGGCGGTAGAATAATAACCACCTGAGATAAAATCTTGTTTGTAACAAAAAAAAGGCTATCTCCCGACAGCCTAAATTATTATAAACCAAACAAACAAATTCTTTAGGAAAGGGCTCCCAAGATATTGCAAGCCCTTTTTTGATCGGTCAACTAACCAAAGTTTATGATCATATTTTTCATAGTTAATCGTATAAACCGGAATGCTATGCTTTTGTTTAGAAAATTATTTCTTTTTTCGGGAACCGGACACTTGCGACTTAATTTCGGAGATTTTTTGTTTTCTGAACTTTCGGACGATAGTTGATGGTTGAGGGGAGATTTCGTTAGGAGTGGTCAACTCACTTCGGCATTTAGGGTCATAAGCTAAAATAATGATTCATCCAGATTTATCGTCGCAGCGTGGGTTCAATGGGTTATGGCTTATTGACTACACGACAAGTTTTAATTCTTCACCCATTATCCGTCATTTGTCCACCTTTCTCCGTCTTGTGTTGTGGTTAAGTCTCTATTTTGCGCTTATCTTTGAACTTGAAACTAATCAGGGACCAATGGCCAGAAAGAAACTAAATTTATTTGAGTTACGCTCGCATCCTTACGGATTAGTAATATCACCCATGCTAAAGAATTTCGATAGCCATGAGGATAAGGATAAGGCTTTCTCTGTTCATCGGCACGATTCATACTGCTTGTTCTTTCTAAGATCTGGAGAAATCAAGATGATGGTTGAGGAAGGGGAAATTAATATGGGCGGGCTGTCTATGCTGGTTATTCAGCCCGGTCAGGTCCATAAATGTTTGCGCTACAAGGAAATTTCTGGTTGGGTTTTGTTTTTTGATGGCGGAAATCTGGATAGCAGTATACGTGGGGTATTGGAACAGTCCATCGAGAAAATTTTAATGTTCAAAGATCAGGGTAATGCGCTGGTATTTTGCGATGAGTTACTGTTGACAATTTTTAACGGTGTGCAGGACAAATCGCCAGGACGATTTCGAATACAAATGCTCCATGCGCTGGTCAATGCGCTTTTTTACCAGATCGCTAATATGCAGCCTTTGCTAAAGTCGTCGGCGGTTAGCCGGGGATTACGATCGGTCCAGATTGTTCAGCACTTCAAGGATCTTATTAAGGTAGAGTTCAAAACATTTAAGAGACCATCTGAATATGCGGGGCTACTCCACATTTCATTATCTCACCTCAATGATACGGTTAAACGGCTCACCGGATATTCTGCAACTCATCTTATACAGCAGGAAATTATTGCGGAGGCACAAAGGCTACTCAGGTATACTGATAAAACGGGAAGGGAAATCGCTTGTGATCTGGGTTATGCTGATGATAAATATTTTATCCGCTTATTTACAAAAGTCATCGGGCAGTCGCCTTCCAAATTTAGAAAAATAAAGTGTGCAGAAAGTCATCAGATAGAAGCTGACACATCACCTGATATCATTATGGGTAACTTATAGGAAAATCATGAAAGAAAAAAAGATTCTGATAACAGGAGCCAGTATCGCAGGGCCTACTTTAGCTTACTGGCTCAACCATTACGGGTTTGAAGTTACCCTTGTTGAACGTGCTCCCGGGCTTAGGTTGGGTGGACAAAATATAGATGTCAAAGGACCTGCACAGCATGTTTCCCATAAGATGGGTATTGAAGAAATAATCCGGTCAAAAAATACGACCGAAACCGGATTACGGTTCGTAAATGTTGAGAACAAAACAATAGCTGAATTTCCAAAGGAAAGTGCTTTGAGTATGACTCAGGAATTGGAAATTCTACGCGGTGATCTGGTACAAATCCTTTACGACCTGACCAAAGATAGTGTGGAATATCGGTTTGACGAACATATCACTGCACTGACTCAAACCAATGAAGGTGTCGATGTTGCTTTTTCCAGCGGTGAGGCTGAAAGATTTGATTTGGTGGTTTCAGCAGAGGGTATAGGTTCTCATACCAGAAAGCTTGTATTTGAAAACGAAGCAAAATTCAATTATCTGGGATTGTATACGGCTTATCTCACCGTCGCAAAATCAGACACTGATAGTGACTGGGCGAGATGGTGCAATACCAAAGGTGGAATAGTTTTTTTGATCCGTCCAGATAACTACGGTTCTGCCAGGGCCTCTATTACTTTTACAGCTGAAGAGGATGAATACAAAGGTTTGTCCCTTGAACAGCAAAAAGCCGCTTTGATAAAGCGGATAAAAGGTTGTGGCTGGGAATCGGAGCGTCTGATTAAAGAAATAGATCAAACGAAAGATTTATATTTTGACAGGGTTAGCCAGGTAAACTTGCCACGGTGGAGCGAGGGTAGAGTGGCAATTGTGGGGGATGCGGCTTATTGTGCAACGCCAATTGCGGGAAAAGGAACTGATTTGTCGATGGCCGGAGCGTATATTTTAGCTGGGGAACTTTTTTGTGCAAAGACCTATCAGGATGGATTTGCCGCATATGAAAGAAAAATGCGGCCCTATGTTCAAAGCTGTCAGAAGTTGCCTCCTGGAATACCTAAGCTAGTTTATCCTCAGTCAAAGATCGGTGTTAAGATATTAAATTCAGTGGTTTCTTTGATTGCTAGCCGCCCGGTTAAATGGTTAATGGGGCTCTTTGGAGGTGAAAAAAAGGCGGTTAAAGAAGAAATCTACCTTGCTGATTATGGAAATGAATTTGCTGCAGAACTTAAGAATTGGTAAAACGAATAATTCAAAAGAATGTAGTACAGGTAGTGAGAACAGCCGTGCAATCAAAATCATCTGGATAATAGGGAGATTTTGAAAAGCTGTGGCAAACCGATTAAGCTGAACCCCGTTTTACCATTTTTTTACTCTTTGTCAATTTATTGATAAATAACGTATGATTGTGAAAGTCGTTTTTGGTGAGAAGAGATCATTCGTTACGAGTTAATCCAGGGATGCTATTAAATCACCATAATGAGTGAGAGGTCTTGCTTTGAACAATATTCAGCGATGCTCAAAGACTTGATGGTTCTGATAGAAAGTTTTCCGAAGCGAGCCCTAGTGGTCCGATCGAAGTTGACATTTTCGAGGCCAATATGGAAGCATTTAATCCGGTGAATTTTTTGCGTCAGGATTCAGGTAAAATGTGCCTGTCTGTAGGTTATTCATCCCAAGGACGACCTCGTTGCCTAGGTTTTC
>NZ_AJLG01000206.1 GCF_000258495.1 Pedobacter agri PB92 | reverse complement strand
ACCAGGATTTATGGCCAGCTCGCGGACGGTGTATAAAATTCCACGCTCAAAATGCAGAACATGCTGAATTTCGTGAACGATATAATGTCTGTCAATTCTTTTCAGGCTTTTTGGTTGGCCGCAGTTTGGACAATAATTAAAATTTAGTTCGGTCTTGCAGTTTATACAGTTCATTTTTAACTTGTGAAGTTCATTGTTACTTTTTGAATTGTTAATTATATTTTAGTTGCTGTTTAGGTTGGTAAAATTCTTTGTTGTAACTTGAAAAGTTGTTACACTTTAGTGTAATTTTAATATTTTAATGGATATAAAGAATACAAACCTGCTTAACAAAAATAGGTTAAGTGCAATAACTGATGCTAATAACAGCCTGTTAGATGGTTATTTGCAAGTAGTAGAAGCATTTTCGAAACTTACTTACCAAAGCGTATACGTTATCGATTATACAGAAATGAAATTCGAGTACGTGTCGCCGAATCCTTTATTTCTTTGTGGATATACAGTTGAAGAAGTGATGGGTTTGGGTTACGATTTTTATTTTAAAACAGTTCCTGAAAGCGATTTAAAACTTTTGGATTTGATTAATGAAGCGGGTTTCGATTTTTTTGACAGGCAGCCCGCAGATGACAAGAAATTATTCAGCATTACCTACGATTTTCACCTGACTCACAAAAATGGAAAATCGGTGCTGATCAACCATAAACTTACGCCACTTTTCTTAACGGAAGAGGGTAAAATGTGGAAAGCAATATGTCTGGTTTCCATTTCTCACAATCAAATGCCCGGTAACGTCGCCATTCATAAGGAGGGTTCGGATGCTGTTTGGTATCTAAATTTAGAGCAGCGAGTTTGGCAAAAATCATTAAAGCCAAAACTCACGGAACGCGAATTGGAAGTGCTGCGTTTGTACGCTCAAGGATTAACCATAAACCAAATTGCCGATAAAATTTTTGTTTCGCCCGATACCGTAAAGTATTACAGAAGACGGATTTTCGAAAATTTTCGCGTTACAAATATTGTTGAGGCACTAGCTTATGCAGTTAATAACAAATTAATTTAGCGTATTTGGTTTTAGAAAAACATCTTTTAGTGCCTTGCAGATGCTGAAGTCCCGCCTTTTGCTATAGCCCCGATAGAAAAAATCGGGGGCTGCCGCTTCTGTCTGGTTTAAGCTTAAAGGACTGTGCTTTTTACACCCTGCAGCCCTGAATAGTTGCAGAATCCAAATGTTTTAAACGGGATTGAAGCGGTATCTCCCGATTTTTCATCGGGAATTTAGCGTAAAGCCCGACTAACGATAATTGAAATACTGCCATTGCTTTCCAAGATCTTCAAAAAAGAAAAACCCTTGATTGCTCAAGGGTTTTAAAATATTTAGTCGTCGGATGAATATGAACAGGATGTCGATATTCATCCAAGACTTATTAAAGGGCTTGGTTTGTGTCTCCACAAATCAATTAATCTTCTGCTAAAAACGGGTAGCGATAATCAGTCGGCGATTCGAAAACTTCTTTAATGGTACGTGGCGAAACCCAACGCAACAAGTTAATCATTGAACCGGCTTTGTCGTTTGTACCTGATCCTCTGGCGCCACCAAATGGCTGCTGACCAACAACGGCCCCTGTACATTTATCATTGATGTAAAAGTTACCTGCAGAATTGCGTAAAGCATGGCTTGCTTTGTCAATCGCATAACGGTCTTGTGCAATTAAAGCACCCGTTAAAGCGTATGGCGAAGTGGTGTCAATTACTTCCAAAATCGAATCAAAATCCTTATCAGCATAAACGTAAACCGTCAAAACCGGACCGAACAACTCTTCGCACATGGTGGTATATTTCGGATCATCAACCACTAAAACAGTTGGCTCCACAAAATAACCTTTGTTCTTATCGTAATTTCCGCCAGCAATAATTTCTACGCCTTTATCCTGTTTTGCCTGGTCGATATATTTCGCCAACTTATCAAATGAACGCTCATCAATCACAGCATTAATGAAATTCGTAAAATCTTCAGTTCCACCCATTTTAAAGGTAGCCAAATCGCGTAACATCAACTTTTTAATTTCAGGCCAAAGGCTTTCGGCAATATAAACGCGACTAGCAGCTGAACACTTTTGTCCCTGATATTCAAAAGCACCACGAACAATTGCCGTACTTGCAATATCAGTTTGTGCTGAAGGGTGAACCAAGATAAAATCTTTTCCGCCAGTTTCGCCAACGATACGAGGATAAGATTTGTATTTATGGATGTTTGTTCCAATTGTTTTCCAAATTTCCTGGAAAACTTTTGTCGATCCAGTGAAGTGAATGCCGGCAAAATCAGGGTGGTTGAAAATGACATCGCCGGTTTCTGGTCCATCAGCGTAAACTAAATTTACTACACCATCTGGTAAACCAGCTTCACGGAAAATTTCCATTAAAAGGTTTGCTGCATAAACTTGTGTATCTGCAGGTTTCCAAACCACAACGTTACCCATCATCGCTGCTGATGCTGGTAAATTTGCTGCAATTGCCGTGAAGTTAAAAGGGGTTAGGGCGAAAACAAATCCTTCTAAGGGGCGTTGCTCTACTCTGTTCCAGCTTCCACGAGGTGAAACCGGAGGTTGTTGTTTGTAAATATCGCTCATGTAACTTACGTTAAAACGTAAGAAGTCAATCAGCTCGCAAGCGGCATCTATTTCTGCCTGGTAGGCATTTTTGCTTTGACCCAACATGGTCGCTGCATTCAATTTGTAACGATACTTGCCAGCAATTAAATCAGCAGCTTTTAAAAAGATTGCAGCTCTATGTTCCCATGAAAGGTTTTCCCAGTTTTCTTTCGCAGCTAAAGCGGCATCAATTGCTTGTTGAATATGTGTTTTATCGCCAATGCTATATTGCGCTAAAATATGTTGATGATCATGTGGTGGAACCACTTTACCCTTTTTCGCCGTATGAACTTGTTTACCGCCAATATACATCGGGATGTCTTGTTGGTGCGATCGAGCTTCAGCCAACGCTTCTTTTAAAAGAACACGTTCTTTACTGCTTGGGCCATAATTTAATATAGGTTCGTTTACCGGAGTGGGTACGTTAAAAAATCCTTTAAGCATATTTTATTTTTTATGATTTGGGCAAAGATAAGGCTTTTTGAGGGATGCAATTCTATTCTTCTGTAAAGAAAATGGGGGAATAGCCTTAGGGTAGCAACCACAATATACGGTGGTTATTATTTAAGTTGTGATGGTTAAAGTAAGAGTAATCAATTGTAAATATCAGCCGCAATTATTTTAATATGTCAATGCCAAATATTTTCCGTGATGGCTTACGCAAGCTGGCTTTGTATTCCTATAGTTTGAAAGATGATTTGGGAATTCGTAAATAGAGATTTTAATTTTATCTAGCTGATGCTGAACAGGAGATGAAATGGTGTGTAAATATGCTGAATTTATACTGCTTTTAGTAAAGTATATCGCCTTATCGATATTTACCATTCCTAATGTTAAATCTGCTTTGGATAAAATGCTACAAACTAGTTTTTTAGGCGCATACTCACGAATACCAGTTTTGCGGTTATGTATTTTATAGGCAGCCTCTTTCATGCTCCAAAGCAGCCAAACCATCACATCTGGATTTTCTGCCGATGAGACTAAGAATATTTCATTCGCATTAAAAATTTTGTCGAGATAACCTTTCCGCCTCCAGTTACTTTGGGTTTGAGCTAACAATAAATCAACAATATCATTCCCCTGCATTGTTCCCAAGCTTTGATTGTATCACATCAATAGTTGCCTGTACGGTGAGCATTTTTGCCATCGAATCATTGTCGATTTCAATACCAAATTTTTCTTCCACATCCAATACAATATCAACCAGGTTAGCAGAGTTAATTTTCAGATCCTTGATGAAATCTGTGTTTTCACTGAGCGTTTCAAGCACTATTGTTTCTTCGCTGTAGGGTTTGATGATCGTCTTCAGTGCTGCGATAATTGCTTCTTTAGTCATGATTATATTTTTTAAAAATTACACATACGTTGACATCGCCAAAGCCAAAACTAGCCTTCGCAACGATCTCTATTGGTTTATTAAAAAGTTTTTGCGGGATGCGGTTCTCATTGATCAAGGCAGTGATCTCGGGATTTAAGTCCTCGCAATTGATATTTGGAAAAATAAAACCATGCGTAAGCTGCAAAACTGCGGCTACGCTTTCGATACTGCCAGCTGCGCTGATACAATGGCCAACCATTCCCTTTAAAGAATTGATGTAAGGAAAATTCTCAGCTGTGGCGTTCAAAGCCATTTTCCAGTTCTCGATTTCAAGCGCATCTTTTGTTGTTGCCGTAAGATGTCCGTTAATTGCCTCAATTTCATCAGCACGAATTCCGGCATTTTGAATGGCATTTTTGATACATCGCTGAACAGCTTGTGGATTTGGAGCGGTCATAGTGCCTAAACCCCGCTGACCACCAGAATTTAACTCGCCGCCCAATATCTCGGCGTAAATTTTTGCTCCCCTGGCCAGTGCCGATTCAAGTGTTTCCAGTACCATGGCTCCGGCGCCACTTCCAGGTACAAAACCACTGGCCGTGGCACTTAAGGGTCTGCTTCCTTTTTCAGGTTCGTGATTGTGTTTAAACGTACAAACTTTCATGGCATCAAAACCACCCCAGATATACGGTCCGCTATCGCTGGTGCTCCCTGCCAGCATTCGTTTTGCTTTGCCAGACTTAATTCTTTCAAAGGCGAGTAAAATGCTTTCGGCTCCGGTTGCGCATGCAGAAGAGTTGGTACTGATTTGATTGCCCAAACCAATTTTGCCGCTAAGAAATGCACTCACGCCGCTGGCCATGGTTTGAATCACTACAGAACTTCCGATTTTTCGGATTTCCATATCATCAATTTTATTAATTGCCCATCTAAATTTGTCAATACCTGATGTTCCGGTTCCAAAAATGGTTCCGCTATCCCAGTCTGGTTCATCATCGGCGCTTTTTTCTAAACCAGCATCTTTCCAGGCATCTAAGCCCGCAATTACCCCATAAACAATTCCGGTGCTGTTTAAATTCCTAAGTTCAAGCGGTGAAAAATATTGAGCAATCCGCTCGTCGCTTAGTTTTGGCTTCCCAGCTATCTGGCAAGAAAAACCAAAGCGCTCTAGATCAGTCTGTTGGGTGATGCCTGAGATCCCATTTTTAATCGCGTGAGTAAATGAAGCGATGTCTGTTCCATTCGGGGCACATACGCCCAAACCGGTGATGACTACACGAGTGCTATTCATGGCCTTGGGAAAGTAACATTCCAGAAATAGTTCCTTTACTCACAATTTCGCCTTTAACGTTTTCCATCTTCACGCTACAACTTAATTTATTGAACCTAAAATATTTCTTTTCGCTACTTACCCAAACTTGTTCACCAGGGTAAACAGGTTGCATAAAATCAAGCGCACTGGAGGTCATGGCGAAGGCCAGATTTTTATCATTCAGCTGATCTTTTAACAGGAAAATTCCCAGGCATACCAAACCAATTTGAGCCATGGTTTCCGTTAAAATTACCGCCGGGGTGATCGGTTTGTTCTTAAAATGACTATCATAGAAATTGAGGTCTTTGCTGAAGGTATAAGTTCCTTTGACAAATTCCTCATTAACCTGCAAGAGCTCATCAACAAATAAAAATTCTTTTCCGTAAGGTAGCTGATTGATAATTTCCTGTGCATTCATATTACCATTGCAATAAAATTCTCTGTGCTGAAAAACCTGGTCCAAAACTTAACATTAAGCCTTTTTCTCCGGGCGCAGGCTTTTTATCCATATAATTTTCCAATACATATAAAACTGTAGCACTACTCATATTGCCGTAATGCTTCAAAACTGCTTTTGTTTCATCAATGTTTTTGCCCAATTTATTGAACAATTCTTCCACAAGCTGTATAATTTTTTTTCCCCCGGGATGGAAGATCAAATGGTCAATATCTTTAATATCTAAATTATTTTTTGCCAGAAATGGATGAATAATTTGTGGAAAATGTGATTCGATGGTATTTGGAACCTCCACATCTAAAACCATTTGCAGACCGGTATTAGTTAATTTAAAACCCATCATTTCTTCTGCATCATAAAAGTGATACATTTCTTCTGCAATAATTTCGGGGCCTGTATCTTTAGGGTCGGAACTTAGTAATACACATGCAGCGCCATCGCCAAAAATAGCAGCGCTAACAATGTTTGACATTGAAAAATCATTCAGTTGGAAGGTGGCAGAGGGTGATTCAACAGCTACAACAGCAGCCCTTTTGCCAGGATTTGCTTTTAAAAAGTTCTTTGCATAGATCATTCCGGAAACGCCAGCTGCGCAACCCATTTCTGTAACCGGCAAACGCACAATATCTTGACGGAGTTTAAGCAAGTTAATTAGATAGGCGTCTAACGATGGAATCATAATGCCTGTGCAACTTACCGTGATAATATAGTCTAAATCTTGTGGCTTCCAGTTTGCTTTTTCGAGTGCATTTTCTAAACATTTTGCACCTAGTTTGATCCCTTCACGGATATAAATGTCATTTCTGGCCTCGAAGCTCAAATCGCTAAAAACTTCTTCAGGCGACATAAAGGAATAACGCTTATCAACAGCAGCACCTTCAAAAATCTTTTTAACTTTTCTCACAAAACGCTCATCCTGATCTTTCAGCCAACCATCTAAAAAAGGAATAATATCTGCTGTTTCACGCCAAAATTCGGGTAAGGCCTTAGCCGCTGCTTTTACAATTACGCTCATTATGTTTTAATTATCCATTGGTATCTAAAAGCCCATTTCCATTTAATTGAACTTAATTTTAAATTTAATTTTCTGGCATATTCCAGCAGGTCTGCCTTTTTAAATCCGCGGAGGATGGAAATCAACCCATCGTCGCGAGACATATCATTTAACCGAAAAACGACGCATAACGCTCTAAAAAGTTTGTATGCCAAAGCACTACGGTGTAGGTCATTTATTACAATTCCAATTTTAGCAGATTGTTTCAGCCGAGTCATCAGTTTTATGATTTCATCATCTTTAAAATGATGCAAGGTTAGCGTACAGAGATAAATCTCGCACTCCTCTGTTCCCTGCAAGTCGTCGAATATATCGGAACATTCATAAATGATGTTCGGGTAAGATTCTGATAGCTTTTTAGCATGATCAATTGTAAACAGATTGGCATCAATACCCTTCAAAGTGAAATTTAAGTTTTCTTTATTTGCGTAGTCGGCTAAAGTTCTAAGCATATCGCCATTGCCACAACCTATATCAGTTATACGCACCAGTTGAGTTTTTGGTTTGCTCTTTAATAACGTTTTTACGCCTTCAAGAGTAACTTTATTTCCGCCGAGCAGCTTGTTGATGCTTGCAATCTTATCTAATGCATCACGTAACACTTCGCCTTCCATTTCAAAATCATCCATCAACTCTGGGGCATCGCTTCTAAATCTGGTATCTATCGGCATTAATTTACTGTTTTTATGGGTCGTCCGTGGGTATGTTTTATTATTTTATTTAGTACGAAAGGCATTGCAGTCATTGAATTTATGGCCAGTCGCTCACAAGTTTTGTGTTGCAGGATCATGCTTAATATCCTTCCAAACCTTAGCCTGCTTCCAAAAATTGTTTGCCAATTGGCCGAGTATTCGTTTTCTAAAGAACTTCTTGAAGTCTTATTTTCAGTTCTTTTCTGTATCAGTTCACTAACAATTTTCGCACTATGAATAGCCATTGCCATTCCATTTCCACATAAAGGATGAATTAAGCCAGCGGTATCACCAATCATTAACATATGGTCATATACCGGCTCTTTTTGATTAAAAGAGATTTGGCTGATAGTTAAAGGCGCATCAAAAATCATTTCAGCTTCTTCAAGTATTTTCTTTAAATTTTTATTTTGATAAAGCACATTTTCCTGATAAGCCTGAATATCCTTATGTTTTTTAAAGCTTTCATAATTTGCCAA
>NZ_AJLG01000205.1 GCF_000258495.1 Pedobacter agri PB92 | reverse complement strand
TGACTTTTTGCATATCGAAGTATTTCTAAAGATTAAGCTGTTTTGTATTTAGTAATGTATACTCAGATTAATAAATAATGATTGCCGGAATTTGCAAAATAAAAAGACTCCTTTGTCTGGTGTTGCGTAATTCATCAAAATGGTTTTGCTGACCGGGAATTGGTATAATCAATCAAATAGATTTGTTTTGCGTTCTTAGTCGTATTAATTGACTCTGGATTGACAAGGCTAACTAATTTTTTACACAGGTAAAATTCAGAAAATAATATTTTTACCCATCAATTTACCAAGCGGAAAACCCAATGCTCATGCCTAATCTAAAACTCATCATCGTTTTAATTTGCACTCTGATTTCTTTTAGTACCTCGGCTTCAAGCGAGTGTAATTGTAAAATGATTTTACAGAACGCAATTTTATCCGTAGAAGAAAACTACGCCTTATATCACATTAAAGTTCCCCATGATAATAAAAAATTATATGAAAGATACAATTTAGTGTATCTTGAAAAAGCATCAATTTTAACATCACCCAGCAAATGTCAAAGCCTAATGGATGATTGGGTAACATTTTTCCAGGACAAACATTTATGGGTAACAGTGGATAAAGAGCTTACAAAAGTGAAGTATCAAAAACTGCCTCTGGACTTGAAGCAGGCAAAGCGTCGATGGGCCAATAATAATATTGCAAAAGATCCAATAGAAGGCTTGTGGGAAATGGAAGGATACCGGGTAGCAATTTTACCAGATGTTTATAAGTATGATATTTTCAATGGAATTGTAGTCTCCGCCGATAATGATGTTTTCAAAAGGGGCATGCTTAAAATGCGGTTAAAAAAGTCTATAGATGGATATGATATGGATTTTTATATGCGGGATTCCACCATAATGGCCACTAAAATACATTTCACCACTGCCCATACACTTCTTGATGACAACGATATTCACTGGCGTAGACTTTCGGTATACGACGGCAGCCCGGCACCTCCGAAATTATCGCAATTGACATTGATCGATCCCTACAAACCGACATTAAAATGGATAGACAGCACTGCAATATTATTTACCCTGCCAAGCTGCTCCCCAAAATATTCAAAAGTAGTTGATAGCATTATGCTCACCAACCACGCTGCTTTAGAGTCTTGCAAGTTATTCATTGTAGATGTAAGGAACAATGGTGGGGGAAGCGATCGAACCTACGGATCCCTTTTACCTTACATCCTGACCCAATCTTTGCAGATGCCAAGTGTAGGCTACTACATGTCAGCGGAAAACAGTAAAATGTTCCGGGAACTTGGCATACTGAACAATTTGGATCCAATAGACAGCGCTGCAAGAAATAAGATTGTAATGGCAAAAAAAAGCATTCCAAGCGATACTTTTAAACCGCTGAAAAGTCCAAGACAGGTAGCCCTGTTGACCAACAAATTTACCGCAAGCAGTGGCGAGACTTTTGTATTAAAATGTAAACAAAGCAACAAAGTGATAACCTTTGGAGAAACAACAGCAGGATGTATAGATGGATATAACGGAAACATCATCGACATTGGTGGCGCAAGACTTCGGTATCCGACATCAATAAGATCAATGGAGGTCTTTGAGAGACCCATCGACCCTTTTGGCATCTTACCTGATATTCCTTTAAATGCCCGGGGGGAAAGCATTATTGATTTTGTCAAGTCATATTATAACGTAAAGTAGTCTCATGAAATCGCAAATTTGGTGCCGGTTTTCTCTTGCATGAACCAACTAGTTTTCAGATGCACAGTTGGTTTGATGGATAGACTTTTACAACTAAAAAGCATAATTAAGCTATTGATTTAATAATCTCATTTATGCTGAGCCTTAATTAGCCAAGATTTTTAATGAAGAATTTTTATTGTTATTTTGAATACTTACCAATTTCAGGCGGCAAGGATCAAGACTTTCTTCGATCGGTAAAATCTAGATTAAAAGATTCATTGGGCATGAGATAAACTACATCTTTCTGAAAATCAAGAAAAGTGTGAAATCGTTTTAAAATTTCGTTGCCTAGAATATGGATATTAATGCCACGCATTGGCTTATTTTCTCCCAACAACTGCGCAGGAATATTTCTAAGCAGAAAAGTCCCCAATTGTAGTTTTTCAAGATTTGCAGTAATCACCGGAATTTCATTGTTTTGTGTCCCATGCAGCATCACCTTTTTGATCACCTCCATTTTATCAGCGGGGAAATCATTTTTCTTCAATAAATCCCTATCAAGCATAACTGTACTTTGGTAGCCTAAGTCAAACAAAAACCAGTTTTTATTTTCTATACCATTCTGGGATATTTTACTTTCTATAAAGGGTTTATTGTTAATATAATTGATCTTGAATTTTGAAAAGCCGCGGTTATGTGATACAGCTTTGGGCAATTTCGAATGGATGACCATCAGGTTCTTATCATAGTTTAACTGGACAATATAGCCATCAAATAAATCCCAGCCCATTAATCCATCTGCCTGGTCGCCCACGTTTTGCGTATCGTATATTTTACTATAATAGCTTCGATCCCCAAGTTTTATTTCATTAAAGGAGTTATAAAGTTCCGGTTTTGATTTTACTTTCTTTTCAAGCACCGTGCCAAGCAATGAAAACTCGGTTGCCCCTGTATCAAAGTTCATCGTTAGGGTATCGGTATTATTCAACACAACATCAACCAGGTTTGTATTGAATTTATTTACAACAAATGGAACTGAATCGGCTATCTCCGGTTTGAGATTTCTGTAATTTTTTGCTTCACGGCCCTGTATTCTTGTTATGCAGGAATCCTTCCCGTTTAATAAAACTATGAAATCAAACCTTTCACCCTGCTTTAATTTGACACTGATAGAGTCTATATCAGTTTTAAATTTAATATATTTTTTGCCCCTAATTTTACCTGAAGTATAAGTATCCAACGCAATTTTCGGGTTAATTCCCCAAGCCTTCATCGAATTTCCAGCTTCATATATTCTGGCAGTTTTCGAATGCGCATTGATTACAGGTAATTTATGCTGTGCAGATAGTTTTAAGGAAAGTAGATATAGTAGGCCAGTCAATATTGATTTCATCTATGCTCGATTTTTAGAATGCAAATAAACAAATTTTAAGGGAATGCTATAGAGAACTACTATTTAGAAGTGAACAACTATAGACTTGAAAAAAAAATTATCGATGCTAAATCATTTTTATATTTGTTTATCAAATCACCATAAAAAAGAAGGTAAAACTTTTTTCATTATAAACTCGTGCCATCATGCCACCAAAAGTGAAGATAAGCAAACTGATCTCAGTAGAAGTGATCCCGTTGAACTATTAAATAGGCCTTTAGGAGGATGAAAATAAGAAAAGTGGGAAACAGTTATTTTGAAGCAATTTCCAAATACCAAATTAACTATACTTAAAGCATTTAATGAGTGATTATTAGTTTATGAGGCTCATCATCCCAAATCCGTTTTTATACATATCAATACAATAACTAACTTTCTGGTAGCCAAATATACATCTGGAGGAATACCGTTCCTATAACATTAGTTTTATCCAAAAATGTTTTTACTACTTTTAACATTGCGAAAAAACATAGCGCGTTCATTTCCTCTCAAATCAATAACTAAGTTTTAGATTTTTTCATTCAACGACTTAGTCTTTTTGTAAAATTCATTTACATAAGTTTCCTAATCTCTATCATTAAGACTGCATATTGCAGGCAGGCTAAATTAATCGAGCTTCTATTGTAGCAATTCCTGTCAGTCATTCGTTTACATTAGTAGTAGTATATGTAAATAAACGCAAAATGAAAAAACTAGGATTAAAATCTTTAAATCAATTCATCAAGTTTCCAAACAAAAGTAAACTTTCAATTATTTGCTTGATATCCAGCATTGTTTTTACCATCCCGGAACTTTCGATGGCTCAGGCTAGATTTGGTGTGAATGCGGGTGCGAATTTTTCTAAAGTTATCCTCAGCAATAGTAATTCAGATTTCCAGGAATATGATTTCATTCCAGGATTTCAAATTGGGTTGAGCGTTGAGATTCCTTTTGCTGATAACATATTTCTGCAACCCTCAGTTTCATATATCCGAAAAGGTTTCAAATCTCCGAATGCAGGATATTTAGGATATCAAACTGACTTCAGGTTGAAAGCAGATTATCTTGAACTTCCAATACTTGTGCTATTCAAACCCAATTTGGGTAATGGAAAATTCTTGTTTGGTGCAGGACCATACATTGCTTACGGTACCGGAGGCAGCTGGAACTCAGACATCGGAGTAGGCGTTGGTGATATCAACATTGGAAATAAAGGAGATGTGATATTTCGAAATGATGGTTCTGAGGGCGGAGCACTTGATTCTTATACTTATGGCCGTCCATTTGATTATGGCCTGTCAGGATTATTAGGGTATGAAATCAGTCAACAAATTTCATTTCAACTGGAAGGTAAATTTGGTATCGCAAATCTGCAACCTCGATACGGAGAATTTACACCCCAACAAAAAATCAGAAACATAAGTATTGGTCTATCTGGCGGATATAAATTTTAATTAATTAAAATGGTGTTAAGTTAAAATATCGATGGCGTCAGAATTGCTATCAATACAGCTATATTTTGATGGTAATAGAAGTACTTTTAGATAGAAGTTAAAGGAATCCATATAATATTATATGCGTTTCGGATAATAACTTTAGAAATTTATGATCCTGGCTAAAGCTTTGATCATTCAATCAACCAAAATTTGATAAACATCGAAAAAATATAATCGACACCAAATGGATATAGGAGGGTAAATGCTAATTATCAAGATCGAAAACTGTCACTAGTAAAACCCATTAAAAGCCTAGTTTAACGATGGAATTCTCTAGTTTCCAATCCTTAAAGATTTAACTTTCCATTATTAGTTTTTTATAGGATTGTCCGATAGGTATAATAGTTTGGTCAGTTAGGATAATGTTTTCTCCAACCATTCTTGACATGTAGTTCAAGTTAACCAGGTAGGATCGGTGGCATTGCAGAAAAAGCTTCGGTTCGAGTTTAAGTATTATTCCCTTTAAAGTATGGTAAAGCAGATAATTTTCTTTGTCAGTGATAATTTTGATGTAATCCCCCTCACTTTCGATATATCGGATCTCATGTTGTTTAATACTTGCATAACCTTCCTTTTGTCTGAAGGTAAGCAGTGGGCTTTGTGTCACGGAGCTTGCCGGCTGAGTCGTGGCTTTTTCCACAGCCAGCTGAAAACGCTCAAACGAAAATGGCTTGAGCAGGTAATCGACCACACCAAGCTCGAACCCCTCGAAAGCATATTCTTTATAAGCGGTTGTAAAAATCGTTTTTGGCCGATCTTTTAAGGCTTTTAAGAAATCCAATCCATTGACCAGCGGCATTTCGATGTCGAGGAAAAGCAGGTCAATTTTATTTTTGGAAAGGTATTCAAAGGCTTCCACGGCATTTCGGAACTGCGCAGTGATCTTCATGGACGGATGTTGGCTGATGTAGTGCGATAATACGTGGTGGGCAAAAGGTTCATCATCTAGTATGACGCAGTTCATGATAAGCGGATGTTTAGGTTTACAGTATATATATTTTCATCTTTCCCGAGGTCCAGATCAAACCTGGATGGGTAATAAAGCTCCAGCCGCTTTTTAATGTTTTTCAGGCCGATGCCACCCGGTCCCTTAGCGCTCGAGGATTCTGGCAGGATTTCATTTTCGATATGAAAATGTAGGAAGGTATCACTAACGCTCAATTTAGCCTTCACTCCTGCTCCATTTTCCAGACGGTATGCGGGAAGGACTTAAAACGGGAGAAACTAATTCAGAGCTGGCCTCGCTTTTTAAATAGATCAACATTTTCGATAGAGAATTACTGTATGACTACCTAATTTTCGAAATGATTATTTGTCCGGTTATCCACTCAGTAAGAAAAAAAGGGTTTGACAATAGTCAGGGCAATATAAAATAGTGTTGGCCAAGCTATTATAAAATTACGAACTCATGCATCGACCGCACAATATTTTCCCAATAACCGGAATACTTAATTTCTACTACCTATGAAGTTAGGCTAAAATTCACTAAGACGAGATTGCAAAATTATTAAGAAAAGACGTGAAAATAACGCAAATAAGCCCATGTGACAACGTTTTGCTGATTTATCAGCTAATAATTTGGGGCGCTTTGGCTTCTTCAATTCCAGATTTAAACTGTTTTTCCAAACCATTATATACAGCTAAGGTATCTTCATAGACATCAATTTCTGTCACTTTTCCCCATTTTAGCGTGATGAAGTGAGTCCCTTTATTTAGGTAAGGGTCTCCATTTTCCAATATCGCTGTCGCCGTCCAACGCACAATAGCTAAAGTATTTCCAGGCCAGCCGCGGACTACAATGTGGTTGACTTTGATAAATAATTTAGGCATTACCCGGGATAATCGTTCCAGCCAAGCTTGAAAAGCTCCCCGATCATTCCGGGTACCGCCTAAGGAATGATCCCCTGCGAAAGAATGCCTGACATTTGGAACTGCGCTTTCTAACAATTCTTTAAAACGACGTTCGTTCACTAATCCAAATGATTTTTTAATAAGTTTTTTTACAAGATAATTGTACATGTCTTATTTTAATTTTAATAATTACAATTCAAAAACGCGCTGAATTAAAAAGGGTAAACAAAATATTAATTAAAAAAGCCTCACAGCAACTTATTTAGGTGTAATCAGGAAAGAAGAACCAAAACTGATGCGCGAAAATTTTCAAAGTTATCAGAATCCATGAATTGACTATGATGAAAGAAATGATTTCACAATAGCCTTATTCTTATTATTTAGGATTGTATTGTAAAATTCATCTACTCAGTCTGGGACCTATTTGTTTTACCACTTCGTTAAAACCAAAATAACCTGGATAATGTTTATATATTTAAAATTTAAGGCCCTTGTCACTGAAATCTTTATCAAAAACCCGTTGGCGGATTGAGCCAGACCGGGTCACGGTTTACCCGTATGGACTTTCCTATATCCTTGCTGCTTTCCTGTCTGTTCTATTTCTGGCAGGATACCTGTTCTATCTTTATTATCTTCGAAATTCTTTTGCTTCTTCCCTATCCATATTTTTGATCCTGATCGCGGTAGTGATACTATTTGTTATCTGGGCGGGTACTTCCGTGGAGTTCGAAATAAGTGAGGGTATGATGAGAAAAAAACTAATGGGCATGCTGACCATTACTTGTCTTCCTTTTTCAAAAATTTACGGTATCTCCCCTGTTTCCAATATGGCAGGTTCCTATACCTACAGGGTTTTCAAAAAGAACGACAGATATGGAAAAGGAATCTTGGTATCCTGTAGCTATGGAAAAAACGATGATCCTAATGCAATCGCTTTCGTGGATGAGGTGGTTATGCTGATACACCATCATCTGGGGGCCCATGACAGTCCGGGAGATTTTGCCAGACAGGAGATAGACCAGTATAAATTTTTTAATGTACAGGGCGGCTTATACATCCTGAAAAAAAAGCAAAACCGGAAGTCTGATATTAGGCATTTGCTTATTAGCAATTGGCGTTCACGAACTTACCCCTGATGCTTGGCTGGGTGGTGGATTCAGTCTCGGCAGAATCTTCTTTTTACTCTTTACCCTTTTAGGAGGACCAGCGATCATCCTGGCGGCATTCACTGAAATTACTTTTGATCGGGGTTGCAGACAGCTCATGCGCAAAAATCCTATCGGACTTGGCAACAAAACTTACTCCTTTGATCATTTCAACGGCATCCAGACGGTAAGAAAGTCCACCAATCTAATCTATTCAGGGACCGATGTACAGCTGTATTTCCTAAAGCCTGGTGATCAAAAAGAAGAGGTAATGGTGCTGTCGAGCTTCTTTAGCACCAAAAAGGTGGAACGTTTTGTTGCCGAGGTAAACAGCATCATTACGCGGTGACATTTAGTGATCTTACCATCATTACACGCTATAAATCGTGAGCCTTATCAACAAAAAGAAACATTCAGCAGTCTTCATATTGGTAGGTCATCTTTAATTTCAGCTACATAAAACCGCAGGATCAGGAAAATTCGCGGATCAGATTACACGGAGTGTTATCAAATGGAAAAGCAGCGATTATATGGCTGATCAATGTCTTCACATCAGTTTCCAGATGTTACGACGAACCGATTTCGCTTCCGTCAGACAACAACAAAAAC
>NZ_AJLG01000204.1 GCF_000258495.1 Pedobacter agri PB92 | reverse complement strand
GGTTATATCTATTCAAAATGCTATTTAGCCAATAATATCTCGCTATATATTATCTGCTCATGATCATGTTTGCAGCGCTATCGTTATGATAGTTTGTAAAGGTCATTGCATATCAAACTAGTAAGACGCTTGGTAGAAACCTTAAATAATATGAACATTTAGGCCACTTCTCTGTTCATCAATGTAGAAATCAAACATTATGAATATAGAAATACGAAAATTAACGCTGGAAGACTATGCCGATTTAAAAGAATCAATGTTGCAAGCGTACGATAGCATGGGCGGTTCTATTTGGCCCAAATCAAGTATTGCAAAACTTCTAAATATTTTTCCTGAAGGCCAGCTTTGTATTGCTGTTGATGATAAGGTAGTGGCTTGCTCACTTTCTATTATTGTGGAATATGACGAATATGGCGATCGACATACCTATAAATTAATCACCGGAGATTATTCTTTTACCACCCACGATCCAAATGGTGACACTTTGTATGGCATCGAAATTTTCGTGCATCCCGAATTCAGGGGTTTGAGGTTAGGTCGCAGGCTTTATGAAGCAAGAAAAGAACTTTGTGAAAGTTTAAACCTCAAAAGCATCATCGCCGGGGGAAGAATACCAGGTTATCACCAATATGCCCAAACCCTTTCTCCAAGGCAATATATTGATAAAGTAAAGTCGAAAGAGATTTATGATCCTACTTTAACCTTCCAAATTTCAAATGATTTCCACGTAAGAAAAGTATTAAAAAATTATCTTCCTGGAGATAAAGAATCGAAGGAATATGCAACTTTAATTGAGTGGAATAATATCTATTATCAGGGTTTAGATGCTTCAGCACGTTCGGCTATGACTATCCGCTTAGGGCTGGTTCAGTGGCAAATGCGTTTGTTTCCGGATATGGAATCATTTTATGAACAGGTAGAATTTTTTGTAGATGCGGTAAGTGGATACAAATCAGACTTTGTGATGTTTCCAGAGTTATTTAATACACCTTTGCTGCAGCCCTATAATCATCTACCAGAAATTGAGGCCATGCGGAAACTGGCTGAAAAAACAGAAGAAATCGTCGCCAAAATGCATGAATATGCATTGAGTTACAATATCAATATTATTACCGGAAGTATGCCCCTACTAGATGGCGGTAAACTATACAATGCTTCTTACCTGTGCCATAGAACGGGCAAGATTGATGAATTCCGTAAAATTCACATCACGCCAAACGAACAAAAATATTATGGTATGGTAGGTGGAGATAAGGTTCAGGTTTTTGATACAGATTGCGGTAAAGTTGGTATTTTAATCTGCTATGATGTCGAATTCCCAGAATTAAGTAGAATTTACTCCGATCAGGGCATGCAGATACTTTTTGTACCTTTTTTAACAGATACACAGAACGGATATACCCGAGTTCGGCACTGTGCCCAGGCCCGGGCGATTGAAAATGAATGTTATGTAGCCATTGCGGGCTGTGTGGGTAACCTTCCTAAGGTTAATAACATGGATATTCAGTTTGCACAATCTGCCGTGTTTACACCATCTGATTTCGCCTTTCCTACCAATGCAATTAAAGCGGAGGCTACTCCGAATACTGAAATGGTTTTGTTAGCCGATGTAGATCTTCATCTGCTGGATGAGTTGCACCATTATGGAACAGTAAAAATATTGAAGGATAGAAGAACGGATTTGTATCAAACAAAACTTTTAAAATAACACAGCATAAAAAAACGCCGGTCGCATCAACAACCGGCGTTCATTATAAACTAAAGCTAACTATTTTTTCATCGCAAACCATACGATCAGGCCAATAACCACTGCAATTGGGATGATCCATTTTAAAACTGATCCTGCTCCGTTTTCATCTTTTTCTGTTACGGCAGGTTGCGCCGGTCCGGGATCTTCTTTATGACTTTCGTAATCTTTCTCTATCGGCTTAGGAGCTTCTCCCGATTCCGTATGTTTTGGATCTATATTTTCCATAAGTATTGTTGAGTAAGGTTCTTTTAATCCAATTCTTTGAATGTTAAAGAACTGCAATTAATTAATTTAGTTTTCTGTAAATAGAACAAGCGATTGTTAAAAAGGTTTTGCTTCTTAAGCCTTATCTTTGCATTTCGTGTACAACAATGCTGTAAAATATAGCCAACTCATAAAAGATGAAGCCATTAGGCTCGGCTTCCTGTCGTGCGGTATTTCAAAGGCCGAATTTTTGGAAGAGGAGGCGCCGCGGTTGGAACAATGGTTGAATAAAAATCATCATGGCGAGATGAAGTATATGGAAAATTATTTCGATAAACGTCTTGATCCCCGGCTGCTTGTTGATGGTGCAAAATCAGTGATTTCTCTATCCTTAAATTATTATACCGAAGAAAAACAGGCAGATCCGAATGCGCCTAAAATTTCAAAATATGCATACGGACAAGACTATCACCATGTGATTAAAGACAAGTTAAAGGCACTAACTCATTTCATTGAAGAAAATATAGGAGAAGTATCTGGCAGGGCCTTTGTTGATTCTGCACCGGTGCTCGACAGGGCTTGGGCAAAAAAATCAGGCATTGGCTGGGTTGGGAAAAACTCTAATCTCATCAGTAAAACCGATGGCTCATTTTTCTTCCTGGCCGAGTTGATTATAGATCTGGAGCTGGATTATGATCACCCTTTTCAAACCGACCATTGCGGAACCTGTACCCGATGTCTAGATGCATGCCCAACAGATGCGATCATTGCCCCACAAGTGGTTGATGGAACAAAATGCATCTCTTACTTAACCATTGAGCTAAAGAATGAGATTCCAAACGAGTTTAAAGACAAAATGGGCAACTGGATGTTTGGCTGTGATATTTGTCAGGACGTATGCCCCTGGAATCGCTTTTCGAAAGTCCATTCGGAAGCAGCATTTAAAGCTGAAAACGGTTTGCTGGATTTAACTGAAAAAGATTTGACAGAGATAACCGATGAAGTTTTTAAAAAGGTTTTCAAAGGCTCAGCAGTAAAGAGAACGAAGCTAGCCGGCTTAAAAAGAAATATTGATTTTTTAAAAACGGAGTAATCCGTCATTGCAACATAAAAGGCATCTGTTTATAAAGATTACCGAATGAAATGCAATGACAGATACCTTATTAGTTCACATTAAAGCTGTTGTCACTTTTAACCTTATCGGGTACATGGCTGCTTCCCATTACCACCCTACTCAATTTTTTATCAGTTTTAATTTTTATCTCTACCTGCTTTGTAGCATTTTCCCAAATACCGATGCTGCTGTGACGCGTTTCTTTTGAACCATCGCTGTAAGTTAATGTCAAGTCTATGGGCAGTGCTTTAACGCCCTTATTTTCTACTGTTACAGTATATCCGTCAGAATTTTTTTCAACAGATTTTATTGCCATATCCAAAACGCCTCCTTCAAAAAACCATGGTTTCCAAAACCAGTTCAGGTTTTTGCCACTTCCTTCATTCATGCTGTTAAAGAAATCATACGGCATTGGATGTTTCCCATTCCAGTTCTTAATATAGTGATGAAGTGCTTTGGTAAATAGTTCATTACCTAAATAATCCTTAACATATAAATAAGCTAAACCGGGTTTGGGATAAGAATTAGTAAAACTTCCAGATCCTTTCAGATCGGGTGTTAATGTCATGATTGGGGTGTCATCTTTGCTTCCTGATGATGAAGCGGTTGGCTGAATACCATATTCATCCACAATAGTCGAATCAATCATAGGAGAAATCAGCCACTCACCTATTGTCGCCCAGCCTTCGTCCATCCAACCGTATTTGGTTTCATTTATCCCCATATAAAACGGGAACATGGTATGGAAAATTTCATGATCAGTTAGGGTGATGGCATCCTCTCTGTTATCTACAGGGTTATCATTTACCATCATCGGATATTCCATTTGATCTAAACCATCAAAAATAGTTTCGTGGTTGTACGGAAATGGCCATTTAGGAAATTTGTAACTCATCGATTCAACTGTTTTTCGGGCAAAGTCAATCACTTCATAATAATCTTTATGTTTTGGATTAAAAACTGCATCAACCCGTGTTCTGCGTTTTGTTTTCGGGTCAACAACTAAACTGGTAGATTTCCAGAGATAATGATCACTTAACGCAAAAACAAAATCGGTAACATTTTTAGCTTCGAACTTAAACGTGTTGAAGGTATTGGGTTGCGTTACTTTTTTACCTGCTAAATCCTCATTGGTAATCACATCTACAACAGCATCATTTTTTTCAGCATTCAATAACCTCGATACAATCTGTTTCTGGAAAACATCATCAGGATTTGTTAAATCTCCAGTAGCCCAAACACTATATCCAGCAGGTACCTTAATTTGAGCCTTAAACTGATCGAAATCATTATAAAACTCTTCGGCACCCGTGTAAGGATATTTATTCCAGCCATCCACGTCATCATAAACAGCAATTCTCGGAAAAAAATAAGCGATGAAATGAGAGCCTTCGTCCACTTGTCCGGTGCGGACATGCGATCCTTTATTGATGGTATAGTTGTAATTGAATTTGAATTTAATTGTTTTACCAGGCAACAAAGGCTGGATGGCGATTTGCATGTTAGTACCATCAATTTGCAAATGACTGAGTCCAAGTTGTTGATCGTTCTGCAAAACTGAAGTAATTTTCACGCCTTCGCCCAAGTCTGATTCAGAGATTTTTGATTTTCTGGGTGTTCCTTTTTTATATAGATTAGGATAAAGTTTAAACCAGATTTCTTTCAAAGTATCAGGACTGTTATTGGTGTAAACTACCTCAGCTTGTCCTTTCAACAATCGCGATACAGGATTGAAATCAACTACCAGATTATACTTTGAAGAATTTTGCCAATACTGCTGACCAGGTTTACCGGAAACTGAACGGGTTCCCCTTTCATATGTATTCTTAAACACTGGTTCAATGGGAAGCTGAACCTGTGCATTTGCACAAATTGCAGAGAACAGCAAAATGCCTGCTATTTTTATTGATTTCATTCTAAATGATTGACTGACAACTATTATGACAGCTGCTGAAATTACTTACCAAATTTCATCTTTAACTGCTCCAACATATCTGTATTTATGGGCTGAGCTGGTTTTTCAGGCTTAGGCTGTGGCTTTTGTTGATATTGTGGTCGTTGCGCTGGCGCATTTTGTTGCGGTTTTGCTGCACGGTTTTCATTTTTCTTTGCGTTAAACTTCGCCCACTCTTCGTCTAATTTTTTCTTGGTGTAAAGCGGGAAATCGCCCTGTTTCATCCAGGCATAATAACTTGGCTCTACGGCAAACACCTGTGCTGTAGTTTTACCTTTATGTTTACCAAAGTTAAAGCAAACTTCATTTTTATCGTTATAAACCATTCTTCCCGCAAAGTCTACAGGTTTGTGAATATTGGTGAAAATATGCAAAGCCTCAACATCGTTTACAACCGGAATACTCTTGTTTCCTTGCTTATCTTCAAATTCCTTCTCCTTATACATTTCAAGCTGACCAAGCAAAACTTTGTACGTTGCGATTACATCAGCTTCAGCGGCATGGGCATTCACTAAATCTTCCTGACAATAAAATTTGTAGGCTGCTTTTAATGTACGTTGTTCCATCTGGTGGAAAATATTTTGCACATCAACAAATTTCCGTTCTTTCATATCAAAATCGATGTCTGCCCTCAAAAATTCTTCTAAAAGCATCGGTATATCAAATTTATTAGAGTTGTAACCGGCTAAATCGCTATCTCCTATAAACTCGGCAATTTCTTTTGCTAAAACTTTAAAAGTAGGCTCATTTGCAATATCTTCATCGTAAATACCATGGATTAAGGAAGTTTGCAAAGGAATTGGCATTTCCGGATTCACCCGCCAAGTTTTAACTTCTTCAGTACCATCTGGCATCGCTTTTAAAATGGCTATTTCTACAATTCTATCAGCGCCTACATTTATACCGGTAGCTTCTAAATCGAAAAAGGCTAGCGGACGTTTTAAGTTTAATTTCATTTTATTAGATATGAGAAAGATGACATAGCATTACACTAGATCGATTTTATATGTTTATTCAAAAGTGCTAAAAAGGATTGATTAGTTTATAAAACCGCTAATTAAATTCAAAATATAATTTTCAAATTATTTCTGAATATTAAATCCTAGCTTTAAATTGCCATAAATTAAACAACGCCCTCCATGAAGAAATTCTTGTTCCTCTTTCTATTATCTATTCTATCTATCACTGCTTTTTCACAAAACTTCGATTACGGTGCCATCACCTATGATGATTATGAATTTGATAGAAAAAAAATAGACAGTAATGCCAATGCGGTTGTGCTCAAAGAGTTTGGTACCGCAAGGATTGATATTGATGATGCTACTGGCCGTTTAGAACTTGTTTTTGATTACCATGTGAAGATAAAAATCTATAACAAGGAAGGCTTTGACAACGCTAATGTAATTGTTCCACTATATAAAGATGATACGCGTGAAGAAACCATCAATGATTTAAAGGCGTCAACCTTTAATTATGTGAGCGGAAGATTTGTGGAAACTGCTATGGATAGAAAAGCTACTTTTTTTGAAAACAGATCCAAGTATACTAAACTGCTGAAATTCACCCTGCCTAATTTATCTGAGGGGTCAATTATTGAATATAGTTACCGCTTAAAGTCTCCAAACCTATTTAACTTCAAAACGTGGAATTTTCAAAGTAACATACCGAAGGTAATTAGTGAATACCAGGTGCTTATTCCCGGACTCTATAATTACAATGTTTCGCTTCGGGGTTATCAGAAACTAACCGATCAGAAGGTAGAACTGTTACGCGAATGCTTACGCTTGAACGGAGCCACCATTGATTGTTCAAAGATTACCTATCTAATGAAAAATGTGCCTGCTTTTATCGAAGAAGATAATATGACAGCACCGAGCAATTTCAAGTCTGCCGTTTATTTTGAACTTTCTGACGTGGTTAATCCTTCGGGTGCGAAAACATCATATACCAAAACCTGGAAAGATGTTGATTATGAGCTTACCAGCGATAAATCTTTTGGTTCGCAAATGAAACGCAAAGATGTTTATAAGGAATTAATTCCAGCTATTATCAACGATGCTACTGATGATTTAAATAAAGCTAAAGCGATTTATAATTATATCAAAAAACAGGTGAAATGGGATAATTATTATGGTATTTACAGTGTAGATAATATTAAAAAATCTTTAGAAAACCGATCGGGATGCGTTGCAGATGTAAACCTTAATTTAATTGCTGCACTCTCTGCTGCAAATCTCGATGCTGAAGCGGTTATTCTATCTACCAGAGAAAACGGTGCCATAAACAAACTTTATCCCGTAATTTCTGATTTTAACTATGTTGTAGCTAAGGTTAACATTGGCGATAAGAGCTACATGTTAGATGCTACCGAACCCTTACTGCCTTTTGGATTATTGCCCTTGCGCTGCATGAATGATCAGGGACGTGTGATTAATCTGAAAAAGCCATCTTATTGGATTGATTTAAAAGCCAGTCAGAAAACAGTAACCAATTATATTTTAAATGGAAAACTTAATCAGGATGGTAAAGTGATCGGAACCTTAAGCACAATTTCTCAGGGTTATGCTGCATATAATAAAAGAAAAGAAATTAAACGATACACTTCGGCTGATGAATTTGTAGAAAAATTGGATGATCGACTGACAAAAATTAAAATTGTGAATCACACTATTGATAATCTGGATAGCGTTGAAAACCCGCTTACAGAAAATTACGAAATTGAATTCACCATAACTGATGGTTCCAATAAAAACAATTTCTATTTAAGTCCATTTTTCATCAATGCAATTACCAAAAACCCGTTCAACTTGAATGTAAGAACCTATCCTGTTGATTTAGGTGTTGCATCTGATGAGCGGATCATTATCAACATCGATCTTAATCAGCATTATAATCTGGTAGAAAAGCCAAAAGATATGGCCATCGGACTTCCAAATAATGGTGGAAGATATTTGCTTCAAACGCAATTAGACGGAAAAACGCTATCATTAAGTCAGATTTTGCAGTTTAATAATGCCATTTACGAACCCGATGAGTACCCCTATCTGAAGGCCTTTTACAGTAAGATTATCCAAAGTCAGAAAGCGGAATATTTGTTGAAAAAGGCTGATTAATATGAAAATTAAATTAATATTCCTTTACATTTTAGGTTTGGCTAATAGTGCTGTTGCACAAG